>DRJC01000310.1 GCA_011052365.1 Ignavibacteria bacterium | reverse complement strand
CTTTAATATTACGTTCAAAAAATAGTTCCTCATTTCTAACTTTCTTCATTAGCAATCAATTTAACAACATCAATTTTAAGATGATCTGCCTTTACAATTAAAATTTCAAAATTATCTATTGTGTATTTTTCTTGAGATAAAGGGATCTTGCCTATTTTAGACATAATATAACCGGCGATAGTTTCGTAATCGCCTGTAGGTATTTTTAAATCGTATTTCTCGTTTATAAAATCGACCTCTACTTTTCCGCTTATTAAATATGACCCGTCCGATATTCTTCTGCAAATATCCTCTTCAACATCATATTCATCCTTAATCTCTCCGAAGAGTTCTTCGATAATATCTTCAATTGTAACAATGCCGGCTGTACCCCCGAATTCATCAACAACTACTGCAATAGAAATATGTCTTGCCAGAAATTCATTCAGCATTTCAAAACTTTTTTTAGTCTCCGGTACAAAAGCTACTTCCCTAATAATATCAGCTAATTTATCTGGTTTATTAAAAACATCGTAAGCAAGAATGATCCCTTTAATGTTATCAAGATTTTCTTCATAAACCGGGAGCTTGGAATAACCCGATTCGATAAAAACGGTTAGCGCTTCTTCAAAAGATGAATTTATTTCCACACCTTCTATTTCGGTTCGCGGCTGCATTACTTCGGAAACTCTCTGCTCCGACAAATCGAAAACCTTATTGATAATGTCGCTTTGTTTTTGGTCAATCTTTCCGGCGTCTTTGCTTTCTTTTATTAAGTATTCAAAATTTTCTTTGCTGAACAAATTCTGTAAATTCTTTTCCGATACATTTGCACGCTGCGTGAAAAAAGATGAAATACTTGAAAAAAGTTTTACGACCGGATGAATTAAATAAGATACTATTCTAAGAGGCGTAGCAATTAAAAAAATTATCCTATCGGCAAGTTCTCTTGCTAGATACTTCGGAAGAAGTTCGCCGAAAATAAGCAGCACAAAGGTTGAAATAAGTAAAATGTTGAATTCACTTAATCCAAATAATTTGTGAAGAAACAAAGCCGATATTGTTGCAAAGGTAACATTTACTACATTGGTTCCAATCAGTACGGTTGAAAAAAAGTCCTGCGGGTTTTCCATAAAGTACAGTGCGTTTTTTGCAGCAAGATTTTTTTTACGAGCTTGAATTTCAATTTTTATTTTATTTGCCACAACATAAGCAATTTCGGATCCCGTAAAAAATCCGGAGATAAAGATTAAAATTGCAAGTATAATAATTTCTAATATCATTTATAAATAATGTAAATAGTAGTTATTATGTATAAAAATAAATTGATAATCATTTGTATATCAGTAGTTAGCAACCGGGCGGTATTTTCTCCTTTCTTTCCGATAAATACAAGATACATATACCTGAAAATTCCAAATGCAACAAACGGTAGCGTGTAAATCAGGTTATCCGTATGAAAAATTGAAATCGTTCTTTCGGAAACAGTGTATAAAGCATAGCAAATAATAACTCCCGATGCTGCAATACTTGCAATCTGTTCCGTATACCTTTTTGAATATTGCGAAAGTACTTTTCTGCTTACTTTACTCCCCTCTTCAATTGAATAGTTCAACTCGGAGCGGCGTTTCATTATCGCTAAGAAGAGAGAAATAAACATAGTGGTTAGAATAAGCCAGCTTGAAACCTCCACGTTTATGATAACCGCGCCGGCAATTACCCTAATCACAAAACCGGCTGCAATGCTGAAAATATCAAGCAGAACAATGTGTTTGAAAGAGAAAGTATAAAGTATGTTCAAGACCAAATAAGCTGCAAGCAAAAGTATAAACGAAATATTTACACCGAAGGATAAAACAACAGTAATTATTAATAATATAAATGCAGTTATTATTCCTGTAGATGGTTTGATTTTACCGGAAGCAATCGGTCTGTTTTTTTTCTCAGGATGCTGTCTATCGGAATCAGCGTCTATAATATCATTAATTATATACACTATGCTTGCAGTAAAACTGAAAAGGGTAAAACCCAGTAATACTTCTGTGAGACTTTGGAAGTTAAATAATTGTTTGGCAAAGATTAACGGAACAAAAACAAAAAAGTTTTTAATCCATTGTGGTACTCTTAATAATTTAAAATAATTTTTTAACATTAAAAGACTGAGGCTTCTTCGTAAATTCCGAATACTTCTTTTAGTTCGCTTATCATTTCACCCATTGTAACATAATTTTGTGCTGCTTCAACCAATACAGGCATTAAGTTTTTGTTATCAATTGCAGCAGATTTTATCTGTTTCAAACTTTCAGCCACAGCATTCTGATTTCTGCTTTGTTTTAGCTCGCCCAATCTTTTCATTTGTTTCTTCTGTACTTCAGGTGAAATTGTTAAAATCGGGATATCAATATTTTCATTTTCTTCTACAAATTCATTTACACCGACAATAAACTTTTCTTTATTTTCAACTGCTATTTGATATTTGTACGCAGCATCGGCAATTTCTTTTTGGAAATATCCTGCTTCAATTGCCGGAATTACTCCACCGAGTGAATCTATTTCGTCGAATATTTCATTTGCTCCTTTTTCCATTTTGTCTGTAAGTGATTCAACAAAATAACTTCCTCCCAAAGGATCAACTGTATTTATTACCCCTGTTTCGTAAGCTATTAATTGCTGCGTTCTCAGGGCAATCTTAACGGCTTTTTCACCGGGCAATGCTAAGGTTTCATCCATAGAATTTGTGTGCAGCGACTGCGTTCCCCCCAGTACCCCGGCTAATGCCTGGAATGCCGTTCTTACAATATTGTTTTCAGGCTGCTGAGCCGTTAGAGTACAGCCTGCTGTTTGTGTGTGAAATCTAAGCCACCAGGACCTCGGATTTTTTGCGCCGTATTTTCCCTTCATTCTTTTTGCGTAAATTTTTCTTGCTGCTCTAAATTTTGCAATCTCTTCAAAAAAATCCAAATGTGAATTAAAGAAGAAAGAAAGCCGGGGGGCAAATTCGTCAACATCCATTCCCCTTTCAATGCAAGCTTCAATGTATGCAAAACCATCGGCAAGTGTATATGCCAACTCCTGAACGGAAGTTGAACCCGCTTCACGAATATGATAACCGCTGATTGAAACCGGGTTCCACATCGGGACTTCGTTTGTGCAGTATTCAATCATATCCGTAATTATACGCATTGACGGAAGTGGCGGGTAAATATATTCTTTTTGTGCTATGTATTCTTTTAATATATCGTTCTGTAAAGTACCGCGCAGTTTATCAAAGGAAATTCCATTCTTCTTTGCAACTGAAAGATAAAAAGCAAAAATCATTGCTGCGGGAGAGTTGATGGTCATGGAAGTTGAAACTTTATCCAAAGGAATTTTATCAAAAAGAATTTCCATATCTTGTAGCGAAGAGACCGAAACTCCGCAAATACCAACTTCACCTTCGCTGAGAGGTGCATCGGCATCCCAGCCCATTAAAGTGGGAAGGTCAAATGCAACGGAAAGTCCGGTTTGTCCTTTATTGAGCAAAAAATGAAATCTGCTGTTTGTATCTTCGGGGGAACCAAAACCGGCAAACTGTCTCATCGTCCAAATTTTACCGCGATACCCGTTGGGATGAACCCCCCGTGTAAAGGGATATTCACCCGGGAAACCGATCTCGCTTAAATAATTTATATTTTCAATGTCGTCTGCTCCGTATAGACATTCGATATCCTCGCCGCTTACAGTTGTGAATTTCATCCCCGTAGTCGGCAATGATTTTACAATATCATTATATTTTTTGTGTCTGTTTTTATATTCTTTATCTATCATTTTTTTACCTGT
>DRJC01000309.1 GCA_011052365.1 Ignavibacteria bacterium | reverse complement strand
TTTCGTTTATATTTACTCTGCTTGATAAAGGTGAAAAATTAGTCCAAATATTTGAAGGAATGTTGTTAAGACTGTCAATCTTTTTATAAGCTGAATTTTCCTCCGGCGTGTTTGGTATTGTTTGAATACTTTTCCAATAGTCGGTGTTTTTATTATCGGCTGAGGGCAAAACTTTAATAACGGCTTTGTCAAAAATGTTATCATTAATTTTAGTGTTTATTTTATAATTATATAAAATCGTATTCATCTCAAATCCGAATCGCGCCAAACCCAAATAGTTTATTTCTGCAATTACCCTAAAGTCCACGGGCAGATAAAGAGAATCGTCAAAGGGAAGCAACTGTTGATAAAAATTAATCGTATCAAGGATTCCTCCCCTGTTTGCCGCATCATTTAATTGAAAATCTATTTTTACAAGATCAAAGGTTTTGTCAATAATATAAAGTTTACCTGTAAATCCCGGGTTGATTGAATCAAGGGGTTTTAATTTTATTTCAAAAACACTTTGATTATTTATGGAAGAAAGATTAACCAAATAATAATCGTAATAACTTAACGCATCGTCTGCTAACGGTCCGGGAATGGGATAATTTAAAATATTAATTCTTTCGTTGTTAAAATTTTTAATTGCTCTTCCGCCTGTTAATAAATTAAATGTTGAGGGAATATTTGCCGTTTGTTTTCTTGCAATTATTATCTCTTTATAATCATCCGGCTTTTTGAAATAACCTATGCTTTGATTTTCAATTATTCCCGTTATCGGTAGCTTTGAAGAATCTCCCATCCCTAAGCCGAGTCCTGTTCTTCCCCTATTAAAATTTAGCGGATCAGGTGTTCGGATTATTCCCTTTGTGTAAGATTCAAAAATTAAACTGTTTATTTGCTTTTTTCTCTTCTGTTTTTCTTTTATTGCTTTTCTTATAATACCAATTGCCGGGTCTTCACCGGGAACAACTGTTATTTCGGGTAAAGTTACAATCGATTTAATGAGGGTAAAATCCAAGCCGGTAATATTATTGTTTAAATTTATTTTCAAAGTATCTGAATTATACCCAAGATAGGAAGCAATTAGGACATAATTGCCTTTATCCAATTTAAGATTATAGCTTCCGTTTATGTTGGAAGCTCCTCCCATCATTGTTCCGTCTATTTTTATATTTGCATATCCGAGTGGTTTACCTGTTTGCTTATCTAATACTCTTCCCGTAACGGAATGTTTTTGAGCAAACATGTTTACAGAAAAAAATAATACAATTGTAAAGTAAAGTAGAGAGGATTTCATATTAAATAAAATTACCTTTAAGTTTATGCATAAACATAAATTATAATTACTTGTTTTAAAATATGAAAAATATAATCGGGATATTAAGAGAAGGAATAGACAAACACGGAGAAAAACGTACCGCCGTTACTCCCGTAAACGCACAACAAATAATTGATTGGGGTTACAAATTACTGGTTGAACCTGCAATTGACCCCGAAAATGGAGAAATAAAAAGAGCATTTAAAGACGAAGATTATGTAAAAGCCGGTGCCGTTATAAAAAATAATCTGTCGGAAGCTAATGTAATCTTCGGACTGAAAGAAATAAATATTAATAAAATACTACCCGAAAAAACATATCTCTTTTTTTCACACACTCACAAAGGTCAAATTAAAAACAGACAACTGCTGAAAAATCTTGTTGAAAATAAAGCTACATTAATTGATTATGAGTTGATAGCTGATAACAATAACAGAAGATTGATAACAGCTTTTACTTACATAGCCGGCAGTGCGGGAATGGTGGACACGCTTTGGGCTTTAGGTCAAAAATTAAATTTGAAAGGAATTGAAAATCCTTTTGCAAATATCACGCAATCTATAAATGTGAAAAATCTTGTTCACATTAAAGACTTGTTAGACAAAGCAGGAGAAAAAATTAAAGTTGAAGGAACACCTGAAACCATTCCCCCGGTTATTTGCTGTATCTTGGGTAAAGGAAAAACAAGCACAGGTGCTCAGCAAATATTAGATATGCTTCCTTGCGAAGAAATAACTTTAGACAAACTTTCTTCTGTTTACGCCGGTGGTTCAAGAAAGAAAATATACAAACTTGTGCTGGAAGTTTATGATATGTATAAACTAAAAGAAAAATATAAAAAAGAGTTCACGGGTTATAATGACAACGACAAGTTAAATCATTATATAAAAAACCCTGATATGTACGAATCAAATATGGAAAGGATTTTACCATTTGTTACTGTTTTGATGAACTGTATTATCTGGTCTAATGAATATCCCAGGGTATTAACCAACGATTTATGCAAAAAAAATTATTCCGGAAACCGAACATTGCTTGTTATTGGTGATGTAACCTGCGATCCGAACGGCTCAATTGAATTCTCAAAAGAAACGTGGATTGATAATCCCGTTTACACTTATTATCCAATAAACGAAACATTTAAAAACGGTTTTGAATCAGATGGTATTACCGTTATGGCGGTAACAAATCTGCCATGCGAATTTTCGGTAGATGCCTCTGAAAAATTCAGTAACGAACTACGTCCTTTTTTAAAGGATATAATATCTGCTGACTATAACGGAGCGTTGTCTTCTTCAGGCTTACCCGAACCAATAAAAAATGCAGCGATTATGTGGAAGGGAATATTTACAGAAAAATATAAATACATGGAA
>DRJC01000308.1 GCA_011052365.1 Ignavibacteria bacterium | reverse complement strand
CGGTTGCTAAAAATTCACTGGATAATTATCCCAACCTCCGCCTTCGCATTTCATAAGTAATTAACAAGTATAAAATTTTAATGCTTCGGCGGACAGGTCCTCCTACGCTAAAATTTAGCAATCGAAACAAAGTGCAGGTTGGCTTCGCAAGACAGGTACTTACAAAATAGCATCAAAAGGAAAATGAGATTCCCGAAATCTCGGAGATTTCGGGAATCCTTTAAAGTTTTTTGAGCTTCTAAAAAATCTTTATCTGTTCCCCTGCTGAAAATCTTTCATAAATTTAACAAGCTCTTCCACCATGTAAAAAAACCTCCGAGGTTTTCCAAACCTAAAGAACGATTTTATAAAAATTATTTTACCTTAAATAAAGTAACCTCGGAGGTTGCTTGAAACTTATCCGTTTCTCTGCTGAAAATCTTTCATAAATTTAACAAGTTCTTCAACAGCAACCTTTGGACAAGCATTATAAATAGATGCTCTCAATCCGCCTATTGAACGGTGACCTTTAACCCCGCCGAAACCGCTTTCCGATGCTTCTGCAATGAGTTTCTTTTCCAATTCTTCATTTGTCAAATTAAATGTTACGTTCATAACAGAACGGCTGTCTTTTTGTGCGTGTCCCTTGTAGAATCCTTCACTTTCATCAATGCAGTTATAAAGCAATTCTGCTTTTTCATTGTTTAGATTATACATTGCATCAAGTCCGCCCATATTTTTAAGCCACTTTGCAACAAGCCCGATCATATAAATACCAAAGACGGGGGGAGTGTTAAACATAGAATCTTTTTCGGTGTGTGTTTTGTAATTAAGCATTGTAAATAATGAATCCGGGCATCTTTCAAGAAGATCGTCTTTTATAATTACAAGTGTAACGCCCGAAGGTCCCATATTCTTTTGAGCACCTGCGTAAATAATTCCGTATTTGGATACATCGATTTTTTTGTGAAGAATGTCCGAAGAGGCATCGCAGACTAAAGGCACATCACCAACCTCAGGTTCGGTTTTCCATTCAGTTCCGTAAATTGTGTTGTTGGACGTAAAATGAACGTAGGAGGCATCATCGGAAAGATTTAATTCCGTAGGTATTCTATCAAAACCTGTTTCTTCGGATGAAGCGGCAATATTGACTTCTCCTACTTTCTTTGCTTCTTTAACAGCTTTCTTTGACCAGGAACCGGTAACAATATAATCGGCTTTATTTTTCGGGGGCATTATGTTCATCGGTACCATTGCAAATTGTGTGCTTGCACCGCCTTGCAGAAAAAGAATGTGATAATTATCAGGTATTGATAAAAGTGATTTCAAATCTCCTTTAGCTTCCCCGATGATTTTATCAAATGTTCCAGAACGGTGACTGATTTCAAGAACGGACATTCCCACACCGGGAAGTGAAAAAAGATTTTCCTGTGCTTCTTTTAAAACTTCTTCGGGTAAAACTGCTGGACCGGCATTAAAATTATATATTCTCTCTTTCATATTTCCACCTATTATTTTTTTAAATTTTAATTATTAAATTAAATGAATTATTAATCCGTCTCTTAACTTAGGTTCAAACCAAGTTGATTTTGGAGGCATTTTTTCACCCGCATCGGAAATGTTAATTAAATCATCAACGGATAAAGGATGAAGCGAAAATGCTACAGCGGCTTTACCGGTGTTAACAAGTTTTTCAAGTTCGGCTGTTCCGCGCATTCCCCCGATAAAATCAATTCTTTTATTTGTACGAACATCATCTATTCCTAAAATAGGATTAAGTAAGAAATCCTGAAGTATGCTTACGTCTAATTTTTCACCTACGTTGTCGGTTAACGAGTTGCTTGCAATAACCGAATCTCTTGCTGTAAGTTTATACCACGCACCGTCCAAATACATGCAAAACGTTTTTGTTTCAGCCGGTTCTTTCTCACCGGTTTTTTCAATACTAAATTTATTGTTAATGCTGTTTAAGAGTTCGTCTTTGCTCAAACCGTTTAAATCATGAACCACCCTATTATATGCAAGAATATTCAATTGTTCCGCCGGAAAAAGAACACCGAGGAAATAATTATATTCTTCTTCACCCGAATGGTTCGGATTGTTATTTCTCTTTTCGTCTCTTGCTCTCCAAGCACTTGCTGCTCTGTGATGCCCGTCTGCAATGTATAAACTTTTAACGTTATTTAATTCTTCAATAATAACAGAATTTAATTCTTCCGGTAGAAGCCAAATCTTATGTGTAATTCCGTCTTCGGCTGTAAAATCATATTCCGGTTCTTGATTGGTTATCGTGTTGTTTACTACTTCATTTATTTTATCCACGCCTTTGTATGTTAAAAATACCGGACCGGTTTGAGCCGAAGTAGTTATAATATGATTTGTCCTGTCGTCTTCTTTTTCTTTACGTGTATTTTCGTGTTTTAATATCACGTTGTTTTCATAATCAGCAACGGAAAAAGTTGCAGCAATTCCTGTCTGCGGTCTACCGTCCATAATTAACCGGTATAAATAAAACCGGGGTGTATCATCCTGAATGAGAGGCGCATCAGTTATAAGTTTATCTAAATTTTCTTTAGCTTTTTTATAAACTTCGGGTGAGTAAGCATCAATGCTGTTGTCTAATGTGCTTTCTGCTCTTCCTATTCTTAAAAAACTTAGTTCATTACCTTCTACTATTTGTTTTGCTTCTTCCCTGTTAACAACATCATAAGGAACGCTGGCAACTTTTTGTGCGACTTCTTTTTTTGGTCTTAATGCTTTGAAAGGTTTTATAACTGCCATTTGTTTTATCTCCTTATTTATCTGAATTTGAACTTGTAAAATCTGCAAAATCTGGATAATAATCCATCGGCAAATTTTTACCGAAAGTGTTTTCGCATAAATTTATTAACAATTTTATAATATATTGACGGGAAATATTTCTGTTATTTACATTATATTTGAAAGTAAGATTAGCTTTCAAGTTATCTTAAATCAATTAAATATTAATCTAAAATAGTATAAAAATTATGAAACGTTTATTCTTATTTACAATCATTTTATTTATCGGCAGTTCTTTTTCCCAAGCACAGAAACCTGCATCTTCTCCAAAGTTAGTTGTCGGTATTGTAGTTGACCAAATGAGATATGATTATTTGGATAGGTTCAATTCTTTATACTCGGAAGACGGGTTTAAAAAATTAATGACCGAAGGCAGCAACTTTACTTTTGCGCATTTAAATTATGTACCGACTTATACAGGTCCCGGGCATGCTTCAATTTATACGGGCACAACACCGTATTTTCACGGCATTATCTCTAATTATTGGTATGATAAAAGATTGAAAAAAACAATTTATTGCACAGGTGATAACACCGTAAAAACGGTAGGTGCAAATGATAAAAACGGTTGGATGTCACCCAAAAGATTACAATCAACAACAATAACAGACCAGCTTAAACTTGCAACAAATGGAAAATCAAAAGTTATTAGTGTTTCCATAAAAGACAGGGCGGCAATTTTACCGGGCGGGCATACTGCTAATGCTGCTTATTGGTACGATCCGTTAAACGGCGGATTTATTACTTCATCTTTTTATATGCAGCAACTTCCGGGTTGGGTTAAGAAATTTAATAAAAGAAAATTAGCTGATAAATATATGTCATCGGTTTGGAAGCTTTCTTATCCTTTAAAAAAATATAAAATGAATCTTCCCGATAACAAAGCTTATGAAAAAGATTTATTCTCAGAAAATAAAACCACTTTTCCACATTCATTTAATAATGTTCCTAAAAATAAGAAACTAAGTTTGCTGCGTTCAACTCCGTTTGGTAATGAGCTTTTATTTAACTTTGCCAAAGACGCACTTGTAAACGAGCATTTGGGACAAAGAGGGCAGACCGATTTTCTTGCAATTAGTTTTTCATCTACAGATTATATAGGACATTCTTATGGTCCCAATTCCGTAGAGATAGAAGATACTTATGTTAAGCTTGATTCATTAATTGCCGGATTAATTAAATTGTTTGACCGGCAGGTCGGTAAAGGAAATTATATCTTATTTCTAACAGCTGATCACGGTGTTGCCGAAAATCCCGATTTTTTAAAACAACATAAAATAAATTCCGGCTGGATAAATAGAAAGGCAATTTCGGATTCTTTAAAAAGATTTTCAAAGAGGAAGTTTAATAATGTAAAAGTTCTTGCGAATTTTTCGAGCAAGCAGATTTTTCTTAATTACGATATCATAAATTCTTTAAAATTAAATATTACAGATGTTAGAAAAAGTTATGCCCAATATTTGCGCCGTACATTTCCTTTTATATCTCAAATATTTATTCGAGATTATTTAATGAACGGAACAGCGAATAGAACTTCTACAAACTTAATATTAAACGGTTTTAATCCAGCCAGATCCGGCGACGTGGCTTTTGAATATCAGCCCGGTTTTTCACCTGGTTCCGGAGATTACGAAGCTGCAACTCACGGCTCGATTTATTCCTACGACACACACGTTCCGCTATTATTTTACGGCTGGAATATACCCGAAGAAACAATAAACAAACCCGTTTACATTGTAGATATTGCTCCTACTTTAGCCGACCTTCTTAATATAACTGAACCAAGCGGAAATATTGGAATACCATTAATAAAGAGGAAGTAATTTCTTTTGTGATCACATCTACCCAAAATATTAAAAAAATAAATTGGTATTAGGTTTGTAGAGCGAGCAGGGTGCTCGCTCAAAAACAAACAAAAGAAAGAGGGATGAGCGATGAACCTCATCGCTTTACAAAGTGAATGCAAAATGTAGATCGAGCAGGCTTGCCTTGGCGGTAGACAGGTTTGTCTCGGCGGAGACGGATTGTTCGCTTAAAAAGAACTGTAACAGAACAAAAAACCCGGTTAAAAAAGAAATGAAGTAAATACATTTTAAAATGTTGATTTGCTTTAATCACTTATTTTATTATAATACACCCTCAATATTTTAGGAAATCACTAAAGAACGGTTATGAAAAAAGTATTCTCCTTATCATTTATAATAATTTTAATAATTACTGTTGGGTACGGCTGCAAAAGT
>DRJC01000307.1 GCA_011052365.1 Ignavibacteria bacterium | reverse complement strand
TCTCTTGCCGATCCTTCAATTATTTGGGCGGGCAGAGCTTTAACAACCGGTTTTCCGTTCTATGTTTCAACTGACAGTGGGCATACTTTTAGTCAGACACAAATTCCAAACATAGCGCCTAATGCACCTATTTCGGGCTTAGCTACTCATCCGACTGACCCTAATACGGCTTATGTTCTTTTCTCAAATGCAAATAAACCTAAAATAATAATGACAACTGATTTAGGTCAAACTTGGTCGGAGCTTTCCGGCTTCGGTTCCAACACAACAAGCTCAAACGGTTTCCCCGATGTGGCTGTTTACAGCTTGCTTGTTATGCCTACAAATGCAAGTATAATTTGGGCAGGTACCGAAATAGGAATATTTGAATCAAGGGATGCAGGTGCAACCTGGCATTATGCAAATAACGGCTTCCCCGCTGTTGCCGTTTGGGAAATGCTTGCTTTTGACGGTCAGGTAATTGTAGCAACCCACGGAAGAGGAGTTTGGACTGCTCCGCTTGCGGATATAGTTGTAGGTATTGAAACAAATACATCTTTAATACCGGATGATTATTCTCTTTCGCAGAATTATCCGAATCCGTTTAACCCAACAACTACAATTAACTTTTCTTTGCCGGTTAAATCTAATGTAAGTCTTATTATTTATGACGCACTGGGACGAAAGGTAAATGAAATAGTAAATGAAGAATTACCGGCAGGTATTCAAAAAGTAACATGGAACGGGTTAAACAGCAGTGGAGTAAGAACAAGCAGCGGTGTTTATTTCTATAGACTTATTGCAAATGCTGAAAACGGAAATAAGTTTGTGCTGTCAAAGAAAATGATTTTACTTAAGTAATAAAACAGTAAATGAATTTCCGGAATTTTGGCTTTGCCATTCCTTTTGGACAAGATTCCGGGAATTCTATTAATTAAATAGTCTACGTAATTTAAAGGGCAACTCAAGAAATTGCCCTTTCTCTTTAATACAGTCCGCTTATCACATTCATATTTACATTGATTGCGAAGTCATACATCTTTAAATTAAATGTCAATTTATTTTATTTATGAAAAAGATTTTATTATTAGGTTCAACGGGGTCAATCGGTGTAAACTCCCTAAATGTTATAAGAAATTTCCCCGAAGAATTTTCTGTATCCGTTTTAACTGTAAACAAAAATATTGAGCTCCTTCAAAAACAAATTGAAGAATTTCATCCGCAAACAGTTGTGGTTGTTGATGAAAATAAAGCCGGGGAATTAAGGAGTAATTTAAAAGGGAATTGCAATGTGCTTTCAGGTAAAGATGCTTTATGTAAAATAGCATCACAATTGGATTATGATATTCTGCTCGGTGCGGTAGTTGGTTTCTCGGGTTTGGCGCCCACAATTGAAGCCATTAAAAGAGGGAAAAGAATTGCTCTTGCAAATAAAGAGACTTTAGTTGTTGCCGGAGAATTGGTTACTCGTTTAGCACAGGAATACAATGCTGAAATTATTCCTGTTGATTCTGAACATAGTGCGATTTTTCAATGTTTAGTTGGTGAGAAAAAAGACCAGGTTGAAAAACTGATTATTACTGCTTCAGGTGGTCCCTTTTTAAATACGGACAAAGAAAAATTTTCATCAGTTACGGTTAAAGAAGCACTAAATCACCCTAATTGGAACATGGGAAATAAAATTACTATTGACTCTGCAACAATGATGAATAAGGGACTTGAAGTTATTGAAGCAAGGTGGATGTTTGGATTTAAGGCAGAGAATGTTGATGTTTTAATTCATCCGCAGTCCATCATTCATTCTATGATTCAGTTTGTAGACGGTTCAATTAAAGCACAGTTGGGATACCCGGATATGCGTTTGCCGATTCAGTTTGCTCTAACATATCCCAAACGTTTTAAGAATGATATGGAAAGAACGGATTTTCCAAAATTAAATCAACTGACTTTTTATAAACCGGATTATGAAAAGTACACTTGTTTAGGATTAGCATTTCAGGTTTTGGCTGATGGCGGAACAGCACCGTGTATTTTAAATGCAGCGAATGAAGTTGCGGTAAACAGATTTTTAAAGGAAGAAATGAAATTTTCTGATATTCCTATACTTGTTGAAAAAGCACTTAATAAATTTGAAAACCATTCAACACCCGATATTGAAACAATTTTTGAATGCGACAGGTTAACAAGGGATTATGTTTTGAATTTAGAAGCCTAAATAAATTAGCTATTAACAAATGACGAATGATACCTTGTTGTTTGGGATTGAATAATTAAAGTTTTAAATAAAAAAGAAATAGAGATAGGAGAAAAATAATTAGATGGATTATGTAATTTATTTTATAATAACGATTGGCGTTTTGGTGTTTATTCACGAGTTCGGGCATTTCATTGCTGCTAAATCATTTGGAATGAGAGTTGATGTATTTGCTTTAGGATTTGGAAAAAGATTGTTTGGGTGGAACAAACTTACCGGTTTTACTTTTGGTGATCTCGAAAAAGATTTTGACGGAAAAGGTAATACCGATTACAAGCTCTGTCTTTTACCCCTGGGCGGTTATGTTAAAATCGCTGGAATGGTAGACGAAAGTTTTGATACAAAATTTGCAAACGAAGAACCAAAGCCCTACGAATTTAGAGCAAGACCAACATATCAAAAAGTAGTTGTAATTACCGCCGGTGTTTTAATGAACCTGCTTTTAACTCTTGTGATATTCTGGGGAACAAATTTCTTTAAAGGAAAACAAATAATAGAAACTACTTCCATCGGTTATGTTGTGCCTAATTCTCCTGCCGATTCACTTGGGTTTTTGAAAAATGATAAGATACTTGCCGTTAACAAAAAGCCTGTAAATAACTGGGGTGAGCTTCGTAATCAAATTTTTATTAATACAGCAGGAATTGATGTTAATTTTAAAGTTGAAAGAAACGGGAAAACAATTCAATTAAAAGCACCTCGCTCAAAAATACCTTCCTCTGAAGAAAGCAATTTATTCTTAATTCCCTCAGGAGTTAAACCTGCTATAGCTGCTGTATTAGCCAATTCACCGGCAGAGAAAGTCGGCTTAAAAGCAGGTGATATATTTTTAAAACTTAACGGTGTGGAACTTTACAGCCGAAAACAAATGATAAAGATTATTTCATCCAACAAAGATGTTTCTTTACCGTTGGTCATACAACGCGATAAAGATACTTTAAGTCTTGCTGTAACACCCGGCAGTGACGGAATGATCGGTATTCAAATTGCACAAGCATTTACAGGTCCGGTTGATTTTGAGACTTATGGATTCTTTTCTTCATTTTATCAAGGCTGGTTGGATATTGTAAGAGTAACCGACCTTACTTTTAATATGTTCGGCAAAGTTATAAACGGGGATGTGTCATTTGGTAAAGTTTTTGGTGGTCCTGTAAAAATTGCACAGATTGCGGCTAAATCTGCTCAAGACGGTATTTCCAGATTTCTAATGTTTTTAGCTTTACTAAGTTTAAGTTTGGCAATATTAAACATAATACCGTTCCCGGTTTTAGACGGAGGACATTTGGTAATTATTTTAATAGAAGGAATATTTAAAAAGGAAATACCTATAAAAGTAAAAATAGCAATTCAAAATGCAGGTTTTGCAATCCTACTTCTTTTAATGGTTTACATAATTTATAGCGATATCATAAATCTTTAAATTTTGAATTTATAATTTAGGCTCTGTAAAAATTTGCAGAGCTTTTTATTTTAACTCATACTTCATTTAACACGTCAATTTTCCTTTCATCATCTTCTATTACCGTTTACAAAATAAATTCAATCGGTAAATAACATCTAAGGTACATTTCATCTCTAACTAAATAAATATTTATTTTGATGAATAAACGTGAAAAGTTTATATTGATTTGAAAGAAAAGAGAACGAATTATCTTTATGAAAAATAAGCCTGACATAAATAATACAAACCCGACAAAAAATAGTTTTACATTTAAGACCAAACATTCACGTAATAAAGTTTATTGGGCCAGCCAAATAATCGGGTGGTCAATTTTTGCCATTTTTAATATCAGTATAATGTCTTTATTTGGGCATTTTACTTGGCAAAGAGTTACCACAACATTATATCTGTTGTTTGTTGGTATTAGCGTAACCCATATTTTCAGATCTTACACCATTAAAAAAAGATGGTTAAAGCTTTCTCTTAAAAAAATAATCCCTAGAATTATATTGTCGTCTTTTATTTTAGGTGCAATATTATATATCATCATATTTATTGTTTTTTATAATATAGGATTTATCCATATTAATAAAATACAAGCCGGTTCGGTTATTTGGGGTTTATTCAATCTTATAGGAATAATTTTAGTTTGGGAACTGTTTTATTTCTCGTTTCATTTCTTTGAAAACTATAAAGCGGTTGAAGTTGAAGCACTTATATGGGAAGCTGCCGTAAAAGATTATGAACTAAAAACTTTAAAGTCACAATTAAACCCGCATTTTATTTTTAATGCTCTAAACAGCATAAGAGCATTAATAAATGAAAACCCCGAAAGTGCACAAACTGCGGTAACTTATCTTTCAAATATTTTAAGATATTCTTTGAAGAAGGGACACATCGAAACGGTAAGTTTATCCGATGAGTTATTGACAGTAACGGATTATCTAAAGTTAGAATCAATCCGTTTTGAAGAAAGACTTAAATATAAAATAGAAGTAGATGAGGCTTCAAAGCAGGTGGAGATTCCCCCTATGATGATTCAAACACTTGTTGAAAATGGTATTAAGCATGGGCTATCTACTAGGGAACAAGGAGGGGAAATCTATATTAGTACAAACTTAACTAACACACATTTAATTATTGAAATTAGAAACACCGGAAGTTTTGAAAATGAAGCTTTAAAAAAAGCTAAAGGATTCGGAATTAATAACACTAAACATAGGCTGAATCTTATTTACGGTGAGAAAGCAAAATTTACAATTGAAAATGAGACTAATGATATTGTCTTAGCAAAAATAGTAATTCCAATTGAAGGAGATAAAAATGAAAGCTATTATAATTGATGATGAACGTTTGGCACGTGTTGAGCTGCGCAGATTATTAACACAACATAAAGAGATAAACATAATCGCAGAAGCAAAAAATGCTGACGATGCAATAAAAAAAATTGAGGAATTAAAACCGGACCTGATTTTTTTAGATATACAAATGCCGGGTAAAAACGGTTTCGAACTTCTTGAAAGTTTAGATACTGTTCCTACCGTTATTTTTACTACTGCTTATGATGAGTATGCTTTAAAAGCGTTTGAATACAATGCACTTGATTACCTTTTAAAACCAATTGAACCTCAAAGGCTGGAAGAAACAATTAATAAAGTTATCCTGCGTAATCAGGAAGAAATGCTAAGTGAACTTTCAAATGTGTTAAGAGAAGAAGACCAAATATTTGTTAAAGATGGTGAGCGATGCTGGTTCGTTAAATTAGCTACAATCAGATTGTTTGAATCAGAAGGTAATTATGTTAGACTTTTTTTTGATAACAACAAACCTCTTATTTTAAGAACATTAAATTATCTTGATGAAAGATTGGACAGCAAAACATTTTTCAGAGCTAACAGAAAACATATTATAAATCTGAAATGGATATTAAATATTGAACCCTGGTTAAACGGTGGTTTATTAGTAAAATTAAAAGGCGATCACAAGATTGAAGTATCGAGAAGACAAGCTATCAAATTCAAAGAAAAACTAAGTCTTTAAAAATTTACCGATAATGATTTTTTAGTTTCCTTTTTTTTATTTTTTAACCGGAAAATATCTAAAACTAAAAGTATGAAAAAAGGTACATATTGTATTAATAAAACTACAAGATATTCCTTCCAGACAGGCGCAAGAGGTGTGAAGTTTGTAAAATTACTTGTAAACAATAAACTTGTTACAGAATAAAATGCCGTTACAGGATTTAACGCTGCTATCCATCCCAAATACCAAGGATAAAGAGTTGTACTGAAAACTATCAAAGCAATGAAAACAGCATAAGCTGCTTTTGTAAAGTTTTTATATTTATATGCTATTATTCCTGTAGTTATAACAAACGCCGACCCGCTGATAAGTCTTATAAGATTTCCATCATTCAAAAAATATTTTAACATATTGTAAACCGGACCATTGAATTCCCAGTTTGACAGGTAGTTGCTTAATGCGGTAAAAGTAGTAAAGTCCCAGTTAAGAAAAGGTAAATAAAAAGTTGTTACAAGTACTACTGTAATCAAAGAAAAAATAATAGTTTTTTTAAGTCCGAGTTTTTTAATAATGAGGGGAAATAAAACTATAGGATATAGTTTGGATAATATTGATAGTGAAAATGTAACTGAAGATAAAATATGTTTTTCTTTTTCCATAAAGTAGATGAACAGCATCATAAACATTATGCCGATAGAATCTAAATGGGCATTTATAAAATATTCCATAATACTTAAAGGAAGCCACGCATACAAAATTATATAATTTAAATTTTTCTTTTTTAAATAGAGCAGTTTTAACAAGACAAGAAGAGTTATTAATTCGGACAACAGGTATATTAATTTTAAAGCCGTCACACTATTTTTTTTAATATAGTAACCTGCTACAAATGCCAACTGAGAGACCGGCGGATAAATAGCAGAAACTTCTTTAAAAGTAACTTTATTATATACTTCGTCCCTTAAAGGAATTAATGATGTATCATTAGGAGCCTTTGTAAAGGGATTATGTCCTGTAGCCAAAACTTTTCCCTCCCACAAATACCTGTAAACATCATTTGAAGTTGTCGGCGAAGTAGG
>DRJC01000306.1 GCA_011052365.1 Ignavibacteria bacterium | reverse complement strand
TGCTTTGCTATCTTTGCCCAAGTATCCCTTAAAGGAACCGTTCTATTAAATACTAATTTTTTACTACTTGAATCTTTGCTGTCCACACAAAAATAGCCCCTTCTTTCAAACTGAACTTTATCCAATGGTTTTGCATCTTTTAACCATGGTTCTACTTTGCAGTTGGTTAAAACTTTTAAAGAATCCGGGTTAAGAAAATCTGTAAAATCTTTTTCTTTATCTTTTGTCGGTTCTTCCACTGTAAACAAACGGTCATACAATCTCACTTCTGCATCGATTGAATTTTTTGCGGAAACCCAATGTATTGTTCCTTTTACTTTTCTGCTGCTTTGAGGCATACCGCTTTTCGTTTCAGGATCATAAGTACAGTGTATTTCTTTTACCTCGCCGGTATGTTCATCCTTTATTACACTTACACATTTTATTATGAATGCATAACGAAGTCTTACTTCATTATTAGGCGATAGGCGGAAGAATTTTCTCGGAGGGTCTTCCATAAAATCTTCTCTCTCAATATAAATTTCTTTAGAAAAAGTAATTTTACGTTTGCCCATGCTTTCGTCTTCAGGATTATTTACCGCATCAAGTTCTTCCGATTGATCTTCAGGGTAATTATCAAATATTACTTTTACAGGGTTCAAAACCGACATTACTCTTTGAGATTTTTTATTCAAGTCTTCCCTTATACTGTGTTCGAGTAAAGCTATGTCGATTATACTTTCGCGTTTTGCAACTCCGGCTTTTTCAACAAAATTCTTAATTGCTTCCGGTGTATAACCGCGTCTTCTAAAACCTGAAAGAGTAGGCATCCTCGGATCATCCCATCCCGAAACAATATTATTTTCGACAAGAGTTAAAAGTTTCCTTTTACTCATTACAGTATAATTTATATTTAATCTTGCAAACTCTATTTGCTGTGGATGGTTGGGTACACTAAGGTTATCCAAGAACCAATCATAAAGAGGTCTGTGATTTTCAAATTCTAATGTGCAAATAGAATGTGTTATTCCTTCTAAAGCATCTGATTGTCCGTGGGCAAAATCGTACATGGGATAAATACACCAAGTATCTCCTGTTCTGTGGTGATGTGCTTTTCTTATTCTGTAAATAGCCGGATCACGCAAATTCATATTTGGAGATGCCATATCAATTTTTGCTCTGAGTAAATGTTCACTTTCTTCAAATTCACCCGCACGCATTCTTTCAAAAAGATTTAAATTTTCTTCTACGGTTCTGTTTCTGTACGGACTTTCTTTACCGGGTTCTGTTGGAATTCCCCTGTATTCTTTTATTTCTTCGGGAGTTAAACTGTCAACGTAAGCCTTGCCCTTTTTTATTAGTTCAACTGCGTAATTATAAAGTTGTTCAAAATAATCGGATGCATAATACAACCTGTCATCCCAATCATAGCCGAGCCATTTAATATCCTCCATAATTGAATCGACATATTCCACGTCTTCTTTTTCAGGATTTGTATCGTCAAATCTTAAGTTGCACATTCCGTTAAACTCCTCCGCTAATCCAAAGTTTAACCAGATTGCCTGTGCATGACCAATATGCAGATAACCGTTTGGTTCGGGGGGGAAACGAGTATGTACTCTTCCCTTATTTTTATTCTCTTTTAAATCTTCTCTTATCTTCTGCCTGATAAAATCATTATGCTGATTTTTTTCTTCCGTGTTTTCCATAGTTTGTTTTAGTTATTTAATTTGTTCTAAAGCTTTGTCTATTCTTTTTAGTGATTCTTCTTTACCGAGAATAAAAATTAAATCAAAAATACCGGGACCGATTCCCACACCGGATAAAGCAAGTCGGAGCGGGTGTATTAATTTTCCCAACCCGATTTCTTTTTCTTCGCAGAAATTTTTCAAAGTTTTTTCATAATCCTCTTTTGTAGGATTAACAAGTTGTTCAATCCTTTGTGAAAATATTTTTAATAAATCATGACTGTCTTCTTTCCATCTTTTCTTAACAACTTTTTCATCATATTCGGTTGGCGGCTCAAAAAAGTATGGACACTTTTCAATATATTCTTTAACGAAAGAAACCCGCTCTTTCATAGCTTCAATTATTAGAAGCAGGTATTCATCGGTACATTCAAAACTTGAGTATTTGGATTTTGAAATTTCATTTTTTAACATAATAAGAATTTCACCGTTAGGCGTATTTCTTAAATGTTCAGCGTTAAGCCAATCTAATTTTTCCAGGTTAAAAACCGCTCCGGCTTTGTTTACTCTTTCAAGACTAAAGGCATTTATCAATTCATCCATTGTATAAAATTCTTTATCGTCCCCGGCATTCCAACCAAGTAGAGCAATAAAATTGATAAGTGCACCTTTTAAGTATCCTTTCCCCATATAATCTTCTACTGCAACGTCGCCCTGTCTTTTGCTTAGTTTGGATTTATCCGGGTTTAGAAGAAGAGGGAGGTGTGCGAATAGTGGTCTTTCCCAATTGAAATAATCATAAAGCAGTACGTGTTTTGGCGTTGATGATATCCATTCTTCACCTCGAATTACATGCGTTATTTTCATTAAGTGGTCGTCCACAACATTTGCAAAATGATAAGTAGGAAAGCCGTCGCTTTTTATAAGCACTTGATCGTCAATAATACCGGTATTAAACGTAACTTCTCCGCGAATAATATCATTGAAAGATATCTCATTATTAGGTTCAATATTCAGTCTTATTACATAAGGAGTATTGTCATTTAACTTTTGGTCGATTTCTTCCTTCGATAAACTAAGGCAATGTTTATCGTATTTGGTTTGAAGACCTTCTTCTTTTTGTCTTTTTCTTAATTCCGTTAATCTTTCTTGTGTACAAAAACAATAATAAGCTTTTTTATTATCGATCAATTTTTTGATGTGCTCGTTATAAATATCAAGTCTTTCGGATTGTAGATAAGGACCATAATCGCCCCCGCTTTTTGGACCCTCATCTGCTTGCAGCCCTGCCCAATTTAATGTTGAGATTAAATTGTCAACGGCACCTTCAACATACCTGTTTCTATCTGTGTCTTCAATTCTTAGTATAAATTTACCCTTTTGATTTTTTGCAAAAAGATAATTGTACAAAGCAGTTCTTAATCCGCCGATGTGTAAATATCCAGTAGGGCTTGGAGCAAATCTTACTCTTATTTCTTTATTGTTCATTAGAAAATAGAAAAGGAAATAATTAATAAAATAGAATTAAAGAATCAAAAATAATGATTTTTTAGGAAGCAATGAAGTGGTTTTCTACTGTAGTTATAATATCTAAAATAGAAGTAGTTTATTTAGCAGTTACTTTCTCTTCAGTATAATATTTTACTTTTTCAATAAACTCGTTGCTGTCTATCGGTTTTGGAATATAGTCAGTTGCTCCGGCATCAAGACATTTCTCCCTGTCACCTTTCATTGCAAATGCGGTTAAAGCAATAATGGGAGTATCTTTATATTCAGGCATTTCTCTAATTCTTTGAGTTGCCTCAAAGCCATTCATTACAGGCATCTGCATATCCATTAAGATGAGGTCAAATTTTTGTTTTTTAACTTCATCAACTGCTTCGGCACCATTCTCAACAACTACAATAGATTCGTAATCATTTTTCTTGAGCAGACGGGTTACAATAATCTGTGAATGTTTGTAATCTTCTACTAATAAAATTTTTGTTG
This sequence comes from Ignavibacteria bacterium, assembly GCA_011052365.1. Classification (GTDB taxonomy): domain Bacteria; phylum Bacteroidota; class Ignavibacteria; order Ignavibacteriales; family Ignavibacteriaceae. The sequence goes on along the minus strand of DRJC01000306.1, from coordinate 11,080 downwards.
AATCCGAATCTGCAATTACTTCTTCTTTCGGAGGCGGTTCATCGTAACTGTTTATCATTGCCGTAATTGTTTCGGATAGGTCTTCAATATTAGTGCTTGTTTTATTTAACAGGTCGGCAAACATACCGTCAATTTTTTTCAAATCATCCTGGTAGTTTTCTTTACCGGTATAAATAACGATAGGCAACTTTGTAAATTTAGGATTAGTTTTAATTTTCTTTATCAAATCAAAACCGTTAACTTCCGGCATATCAAGGTCAATTATTGCCAAGTCCAAATCAATATTTTCAATCATTCCCATAACTTTTGATGAATGAGATTCGGCAATAGCATTGTACCCGGCTTGTTCAATGGCGCCTTTTATTAAATTTAAAGTAGGTTCATCGTCATCAACAATTAATATGTTTGAGTCTTTTTTAAGTTTGTAGCTTGTTAAAACTTCAACAAGATAATTATATTTGATTGGCTTAACAAAATATTCAACAGCACCCATTAAAAATGCTTTTTGCTGTTCGGCTTCCACTGAACAAACAATAACAGGCGTATTTTTTGCGTTTTTATGTGCCCTAATTGTTTTCAATAATTCAAACCCATTTGCGTCGGGAAGAACAATATCCATCAGAACGGCAAGAAAAACTTCTTTTTCTATTTCGTTTAAAGCTTGCTTTGCCGAGTTAACAATTACAGGTTCATAACCCCATTTATTTAAATAATTACTGAGAAGTTTTGAGTTCGCATAATCGTCTTCAATTACAAGTATCCTGTTTTTCTTTCCGGCTTTCGGCAAGACACTAATTTTAGATTCGATAGATGATAAAGCATCTACTGAAAGACTGAATTCATAAGTGGTGCCTTTACCAACAGAACTGGTTACGTTTAATTCACCACCCAATAATTGTGTTAATTTTTTAGCAAGGAGTAAACTTAAACCTGTAGCGTTGCCAACTTCCTTATTACTCAACTCGGATAGTATAAAAGGTTCAAATATTTTTTTAAGATTATTTGTTGTAATCCCCGGACTTGTATCTGCTATCTTAAAATCGAGAATACTTCCTTTTTTAAATGAAACACTTACTGAAATATTTCCCTTTTCCATCTGCCTGAGAGAATAAGTTAACAAAGAAGAAAAAATAAAACGAACTTTGTCGGCACTAATATTTAATGGTGATGTTAAACTATCATCAAAATTTGTAATAATTTCAATACCGTTCTCTTTTGTAAAATCAGAATATTGGCTGATGGATTCGTTAACAAGTTTTTTAATATCTGTAGCTTCGGTAGCTGTTCTTATTTGCCCGCGTTCAAGTTTAGCGAGGTCAATTAAATCATTTATCAAGCAATGAAGTTTGTTAGCACTAAGTTTTAATGTGTTTAAATATTCTTTCTGTGATTCTGTTAATTTTTCTTCTGCTAAAAGTGAAGCAAAACCCATAATACTGTTTGTGGGTGTTCGTAACTCGTGAGTTATGTTAGTTATGGTTTCACTTATTGAATAATCTGCCGAAGAATCTTGACCGTTCCAAATTTGAAGATAATTTTTAAGAGTCTTTCCGATTAGTTCAATATTATCTTTATCGGCATTTGTAAATTCAGTTTTCTTTGCAATTTTAAAAAAGAATTTTTCATTATTATTGACTCTAATAAATAAGCAGCCTTCATAAATAACAAAATCAGATGCTTTAATTTCGCAGTTGGCTTTGTTATTAAAAACTATAGGAGCAGCATCATCTTTTAATGTATCAAGGATAGAACATGAATATTTACTGTTCAACGAATATGATTTTTTCGCTTTTGCAGATTTTCCTAAAAGTATAAGATCGTTGTCTTTATCTACTTTGAATAAAAGAGCGGATTCAAATTCAAATTCAATAATTAAAAATTCACATAATTTACTGGGAAAATCTAATGTTGAGGAAATGGATAACGTTAGGATATCGTTGTATTTGTCAAATGATTCGACTTTTGAACTTTGCATTCTTTTTTAATTTATTGTAGAAAATGTTATAGTGTAAATATAATATATACTTTATAAAACAAAAACATCTTAGTCATATTTATAAAATTAAATCTAATTGCAAAGAAAGCCGATTATCAACGTTATTGTAAAGCAAAGATTCGCCTGAACTTAACTGTTTTTCATCGGGTTTATACGTCTCAGCATATTTTAGTGATATTCTTAAAAAATTTGTTAACCTGTAATTACCTACAATATACCACCTTATACCCTTTCCGCTTAAACCAACATTTGACAGTATGCCTTGCAGATCATATTCATATTCATAAAGTGAAGAATTAAATGAAGCTGAATTAAAAAGTATAATTCTTGAAGTGATAGTTAAATTTCTGAAAGGTTTAATTCTAATATCTTGAAAAATAAGATAGCCGAATTCATTTACACCCAATTCAGATATTTTATAATTTGATATTTCCAATCTGCTTCTCAATCTTAAAGTTGATGATGCTTTATAAATAAACTCACCCCGCAGATTTTGTCTTTTGCGGTCGACTATTTGTAAAGTACCGTTTATCTTCTCAGTGATTTCTTTATTTTCAATTTTATATCTTACAACCGTTTCAATTTTTCTCGATGGTTTTGACCTTAAATTCATTAAGAATTCATTACCTTGAGTGGATACCGGGTTTGAAAAAGTAGAGAAAGGAAATTTAAATTGATCATAATAAACATCAATTAAACCGATTGGTGAATTCCACTTAATCCCGTTATAAATTCCAAATTCATTTGAAACTTTTCCCGGTTTTTCTCCAAAACTAAATCCGTGAATATTTGTAAAATTTCTTGGATAATTTCTGACCGAAGTTACCCACTTAAAATTTCTACTGATTGAAAATTGCATATTTGTTATTGACGCAACCGAAGTACCGTTATAGGCTGTCTCGCCGAAGACATTAATTTTATTAAAGAATATATCATAATAAAAAGAATAATAATTAAAATTATTGCCGTTTAAATCAAAAGTTGAAGAGGACACAAACGGATTACTAAAATTTGTATTGTAATATAAAATACCTGCATTAATTGATTCATTATTTATGTAGTCTAATCTAATTCCTTTAAATTTTTCTTTGGCTGATTTTCTTTTTCTTATTTCCGTAGTAGTTCTATGTAACCCGTCAATAGGCGCAGAAATAATTTCGCTTGTAACAGGGTCTATATTGGCATCAAACAAATTACTTGAATAAAATACTGATAATCTGTAAGAACTAAATTTTATTGTTGCGGCTGTTCCTCTAAAAAAATTATTTTCATTTGTACTTTTATAAGGTGTAATATTTCTGTTTTTCTTTTTTACAGGATAAATTGCATCTGCACCTTTTACAAATCCATACGGACTCCAAAGAGCAAGCCCCTGTCCGAATTCTAAAGTGTAGTCGCCAACTATCATTTTTTTTAAGTGGCCGTAATCTCTAACCTGAATAAAGAAAGTATTAAGATCGTTAATTGATTTTTCACCAGGGTCTTTTTCAGTTAATATACCTACACTATAATTTCGGTAAGAGATCAAAAAACGATTGTAAATTTTTTGTTTTGAACCGGGAAATTTTCCATCAATAAAACCTTTACGAGTTTGCAAATCATTTATTATTCTGCTTCTTAATATTAATTGAGATTTATAAAACGGTTCGGCAATTTCTTCCTTTTTTATTGTTTGTCTTTTTTTTCCTTTAACTGTAACAAAAGGGTATATCTTTTTTTTCTGTTTATTTGTCAGGGATTTTATTAAAAACAAATCTTCTTTATAATTAAATTTTCCAACGTTATTTCTGTATTCTATAATTGCTTTGGCAGTTAAGAAATCAATCGTCGGTATTCGCTGAAAGTCTGTAATATCAGCTTTATTTAAATCTACGGGGTTATTAATTAAATCTTCAATTTTATTATAGAGGTCTGAGTTATCAACTTCTGTTGAGGGTTCCTGTAAAAGTTCATCAATGATTTCTTGTACATTAACTTGCAGTGAATCTGTTTGAGAGAATAAATGATTCTGAAAGAATATTATAACAAAAGAAAGTAAAAATATTTTGCAAGGAATTATTTTCATCAGTAATTGTTATTAATTATCTTTTGCCTAAATCTACTGTAACACCAAATTGATGGGTTAGACCTAAATCCTGGTGAGTAAAAATAGAATATCCTAAATTGAAAGAAGAATAATGTATACCAATCCCTGCCGAATAACGCGACGGCTCATTAGAGAAACCGGTTCTTAAAGAAATATATTTTATTAATTTATAATCAATACCGAAGTGAAAATTTGGGTTGTACTTTATATCTTTTTCAATTGCCAGATTAATAGATAAATTATTTATAAAATCATAACTGAACCCTGTCCTTATTATTACAGGTATTTGATTTTCTGTATTTTTGTAAGAAGCACGATTTAAATTTTGGAAAGAAAATCCCCATCTAACTTTTTTTGAAAGATAAGCAAGAGCACCCAGACTAAAGAAGAAAGTATTGGAATTACCATAATTTAGTATTGAAACTGTCTGATAATTTAAGGTTAACCCAAAATAAAATTTATTTAAATATTTGTAAGAAAATCCTAAAACAAATCTGCTTTCACGAAAAAGTTTAAACCCGTATGTCATACCCCCAACACTAATAGCTCCAAACTTAAAGGGTTCTGTATATGCAAAATATCCGTTAGCTAACTCTTTTAGTCCGAATGGAGAAGGGGAATAATAGATACCGACGCTTCTTTGTTTTAATTGTGCTAAACCGGCAGGATTGTTATAAAGAGCAAAAACATCATTACTCAGTGCAACATCCGAATTTGATATTCCGGTTTCTTTTGCCCCCGGGAGAATTTGAGTGTAATATTTAGAAGCAAAAATTAAAATTGAGAGAAAAACTAAAATAATATTTTTCATCCAAATATAATTTTTATTGAACACTTATCACTAAATTCATATATTATATTATTAATTACAACAAAATTTTATAAAAATATGAAATATTTATTTTTTCTTCTTTTTTTATTCCCAACAATTTTAAATGCTCAGGAACTAAATTGTAAAGTAAGAGTAAATGTTGAAAATTTAGAAACGTACTACAGAGATCTTCTTAGTGATTTTGCAAACAGCGTTGAAGATTATATGAACAAAACTAAATTTTATGACGGTGAGTGGGAAGGTAACAAAATTGAATGTTCAATGGATGTTTTCTTTCTCTCTGCTTCAAATGATGTGAATTATACTGCACAAGTGGTAGTAACAAGTCAGCGAGAAATTTATAATTCTTCAAATTCAACAAGGATGTTAACCGTAAGTGATAATTCTTGGAGTTTTAAATATCAACAAGATCAGGCATTTTATCAAAACCAAACTGCTTTTGATCCGTTAACAAGTTTTATGGATTTTTACGCTTACGTAATTATCGGCTTTGACCTTGACTCCTATATGGAATTAGGCGGAACACCGTATTTTAATAAAGCTATGAATATAGTAAATTTTGCTTCATCGAGCGGAGCTTCCGGAAGCTGGTCAAATACTTCAGGTACATACAGCAGAAGAAAATTAGTTCAAGAATTATTAGATGAGAGATACAGACCTTTTAGAGAAGGCTTTTATGATTATTTTTATGGGATTGATATTTATAGTCAAAATAAAAAAGTTGCACAAAAAGAAATAATTAATTTTGTAAATAAGGTAGCATCTATTAAGGATAAAATTAATCCAAGAAGTGTGCTGTTGAAAACTTTTTTTGATGCAAAATACAGCGAGATAATTGAAAAATTAAAAGGGTATAAAAATGAAAAGGGGATTCTCTTAAAGTTAATGAAAATAGATCCTCCGCACGCAGCAAAATATGAAGCAGCTATTTAACTTTAATTCTTAAATATCTATATCATATATTCTATAACGTTTATATATCTCACCGTTCATAACCCTGGCTCCTCTGTTCATCATTTCGTTGTCTTCTAAAATCCAGCTTGCTTCACCTAAATCGATACCGATTTTATGGGCACGCATAAGAATGTCCCAATAAAACACAGCATCAAGTCCTCTCTTTTGATATTCAGGAATAATTCCAAGCGTTAGAACTCTTGACCACTTTATATTTTTTTTCTCTGTAAAGAGTTTGAGAAATCCAAAGGGAAAAAGTCTTCCGTTCATTTTCTTTAACACATAATTATAATCTAACATTACTAATGCAAAGCCGACCAAATTATTATCAATTTCACCAAACAAAACTAATGAAGGTTCAACAAGTGGTTTTAATTCTTTAGCAATATTATCAATTTCTTTTTCAGTCATCGGAATAAAACCCCAATTTGGAGCCCACGCTTTATTATAAATAAATTTTACTTTCTCTAATTCCGATTTAAAATTTTTGAGATCAATTTGTGTTATTTTTATACCCGAACGTTTCTTGGCTATTTCAGCGACTCTTTTTAGCTTACCGGAAGATGCTACTTTTTCGTGTTCTAATTTATAAGCATACAAATCTTTTGCTTTTTTAAAACCGTAATTATCGCAAAGGGTTAAATAATATTCCGGATTATAAGGCATCATTATCCTTGGGGAATCATCAAAACCCTCTAACAGCATTCCGTATTCATCATTACTTGAAGGATTAGCAGGCCCACGCATTGTTTCCAATCCTTTTTCTTTTAACCATTTTTTCGCAGTATCAAACAAAGCATTTGCTACTTGCTGATCATTAATACACTCAAAAAAACCGAAGAAGCCAATGTTCTCATTGTGGTGTTCATTATGCAGATCATTCTTAATGGCTGCTATTCTTCCGACAATTTTTCCGTCGTTAAATGCTAAGAAATATTCGGCTTCAGCGTTCTCAAAAAATGGATTCTTATTCTTATCTAATACTTTTTTTCTGTCCATTATTAAAGGCGGAACCCAATTTTGATTTCCCTTATAAACCTTCCAAGGGAATTTTATAAATTTCATTAAGTCTTTTTTATTCGATACTACTTTTATTTCAATTTCTGCCATGTTAGAAACCTATGTTACAATGAAAAAGCATACCGTACGGTATGCTCTGTAAAAAAATAATTCACATAAAATTTAAATTAGCCCTAATTCTTTTCCTGTTTCTTTGAAGATATCAATTAGTTTTGATAATTGTTCTTCATTATGAGTAGCCATATAACTAGTTCTCATCATTTGCCTTCCCTCCGGAACTCCGGGAGAAATAAATACATTTACAAATACACCTTTGTCAAAAAGAATACGCCACATTTGAAAAGCTATATCATCATTTCCTACAATTACCGGTACAATCCCGGTTCTGCCTTTTAAAACAGTAAAGCCTAAATTACTTAAACCGTCTCTTACAAATTTTGCATTTGCAATAAGTTTATCAACTCTTTCAGGTTCGGCTTCTAAAATATCAAGAGCAGCTAAAGCTGAAGCTACTGAAGCAGGAGTTGGGGAAGCACTAAAAATTAATGCCGATGACATATGTTTTATATAATCAATAACTTTTGCATCACCCGTTACAAAACCACCTAAAGAAGCAAATGTTTTACTAAAGGTTCCCATAGTTAAATCAATTTCACTTTCAAGATCAAATTCACTTGCAGTACCTCTTCCGCCTTTACCGATAACACCAACTGAGTGTGCATCATCAATTAAAATTTTCGCATTATGTCTTTTGGCAATCTCATTTAATCTTGGTAAATCAACAATTTCACCCCCGGTACTAAAAACGCCGTCACTTACAATAAGTTTCCCGGCATCTTCAGGTAGTTTATTTAATACTCTTTCAAGGTCATCCATGTCTTCGTGTTTGTATCTTACCATCTCTGCGGTTGCGCCCTTTGCCATTAAATTGCCTGCTACAATACTTGCGTGGTTATCTTTATCGGAAATCACATATTCTCCACGCTGTACCAAGGTTGGGATTATGCCTTGAGCGGTTTGGTAACCTGTACTGAATAGAAGTACGGATTCTTTATTGAAAAATTTAGCAAGCCTATCTTCTAATTCTATATGCAAGTCAAGTGTTCCGGTTAAGTATCTTGAGCCTGAACAGCCTGTTCCGTATTTTTTAATAGCTTCTATAGCAGCTTCTTTTACTTTGGGGTGTGCTGTTAAACCGAGATAATTATTTGACCCCGCCATAATTATTTTTCTACCTTCAATTTGAACAATCGGTCCTTCATTTTCTTCAATTGTTCTAAAGTATGGATATAGCCCTGCTGCCTTAACTTCATCCGCCCTGGTAAAATCGTAACACTTTTTAAATAAATCCAAAAACTCCTCCTGAAATTGATAACGAGAGATATGCAAAATTTGTAATATTAAAAATTAAATTTCTTAAATTTAGACATAAAGTACAAATTTAAAAACAATTTATGAGAAAAGACATATTTTATGAAAAATAATTTAGTTGCTGTTGTTACAGGTGGAACGGGTTTTGTCGGAAGCCATCTAATTGATATATTAATTGAAAAGGGTTTTACAATCAGATGCATTACAAGAAAGACAAGTAACCTTCGTTGGTTAGAAGGAAAGCCGGTTGAAATTTATGACTGTGGATTATTTGATACTGAAAAACTTAAAAAAGTTTTAGATGGAGCAGATTATATTTATCACGTTGCGGGAGTTGTAAAGTCAAAAAAACCGGAAGGATATTTTACAGGTAATGTTGAAACAACAAAAAATCTTTTAAGCGTTGCTGTAGAAACAGTACCAAATTTAAAACGGTTTGTTGTAATAAGTAGTCAAACTGCAACCGGTCCTTCTTTAGACGGTAAACCGGTAAATGAAGAAACGATTTGCAAACCGATTACCACCTACGGTAAAAGTAAGGTTGAAGAAGAGAAACTTGCAAAAAAATATATGGATAAAATTCCAATAACCATTTGCCGTGCCCCGGCAGTTTTTGGTGAAAGGGATACAGAGATATTAATTTACTTTAAAACATTTAATAAAGGCATTACTACAAGAATCGGTTTTGATAAAAAGACTGTTAGTTTAATACATGTATTAGATTTGGTAAACGGTATTTACAAGAGTTCGATAGAAGAAAAAGCTGTGGGACAAACATATTTTATAAGCTCCGAGGAATATTATACTTGGGAGGAAATAGGTAGTGTTACTTCCAAAGTTTTAGATAAAAATCCGGTCACAATAAAATTTCCTCATTCTTTGGTTTTTATTATTGCTGCGTTTGCACAGTTTTTTTCTTTATTCGGCAAGAAAGCAGCTACCTTGAATATTGAAAAAGCCAAGGATATAACACAAAGAAATTGGATTTGCGATACTTCAAAAGCTGTAAATGAATTAGGTTATAAACAGAATATTTCTTTGGAAGAAGGAATTAAACGTACCTGTGCTTGGTATAAAAAAATGAAATGGATTTAAAAAATTATTAATTATAAATCCGTTTTTGTTAAAGCTTTCTCCTACGTTAAAACTTCCGGCTATGACGGACAAGTTGCCAAATAAATTTTGAATGATAGGAAAGGATAATTCAAAAGATTTATTTCTAACTTAACTTTTTTAGTTTCCAATTAAATTATTCATTGTTAATTATTTTTAGCGCCTTCTTTAATCCAAGTTTTTATACCTTGTATTTGATTTGGAGTTAAAGGTCTGACAAACCCGATTGGCGGCATAGGAGCAACACCCGGCTGTCCTTCAATAGCCCAAACTAATCTACTATTTTCCGGATGTCCTGGAAAGATTATACTTGGGTCTATAGTTGCATTTGCCCAACTCGTAAGGCTCAAATCTCCGGCACGGGTGCCGTCATCATGGCATCCTGAAGTTGCACACTTAAGATTAAACACGGGAAAAATATATTTAGAAAAACTCACATTGGAATTTGGAATAATAATCTTATCAATGTTTTCGTTTCCGGCAACAGTATCTTTACAACCTGAAATTATAAGAGAAAAAATAAATAAGAATAAAAATAATGCCGGATATATTTTTAGTAATTTGAATTTCATAATAATTACTTTGTCTTTTCAAAATTTAGATTAAATATAAATATAATAAATGTAAATTTTTATGTAAAAATTTATTTGACAGAGGATATATTCTTCCATATTTTTCAACTTAAATTTTGGGGCTATAGCTCAGCTGGGAGAGCGTCCCGATGGCATCGGGAAGGTCAGCGGTTCGATCCCGCTTAGCTCCACTAAACTTCAAAATCAATTTAAAAATTTGTTTTATCTTTATATCATAAAGAGCAAAGTGACAAATAAATATTATGTTGGTCAGACTAACAACATAGTAAAGCGAATCGCCTATCATAACAATGGTTATTGTAAATCGACTAAGTCAGGTAAACCTTGATACTATTTGAGCAAAATCATTTTTTTTGTTACTATATGATTTTTAGTCTTAATAGTATAAAAATACACACCGCTTGATAAGTTTGAACCATCAAATATTACAGTATATTTTCCTGCTACTTTATATTCATTAACCAAGGTCTTTACTTTTTCTCCCACAAGATTATAAAGAGTTAAATTGACAAAAGAAAATTTAAAAATTGCAAAAGTAATTCTAGTAAAAGGATTAAAAGGGTTTGGATAATTTTGATATAATTTAAATTGATTTGGTAAATCTCTATAAACTTCTACATCTGTTATTGTAGAATTATCATAATATAGAAATACAATCCACTTTGCGCCGACCGTATTACTAAAACCATTTTGTGTCGGAACACCTACCCCCGGCATATATAAATACATTCCTATCCTATAAGGATATAAATTAAATTCATTAACAATATCCAAATTTTTCAATTCATTCCAAGCCGAATCTGCTTTCTCTTTATATATCGTACTATCAAGCTTTGGAATTGGGTTAAAATAATATTCAATTGATAATGGTGCTCGAATTGCTGTTTGTAAAACAATAAACGAGTCTGCCGGTTGAAAATTATTGGGAAAATTAATTTTACCTTGTCCTTGCCATATTATGCCGGCAGAAAAAAGTGTGTCATTATTTATTACGTTGAGAAAAGTAATACTTCCGAAGTCTACGGGGACTTCATATTTACTCTTTATTGGAATCTTACTTATAATAGAATCATTTGCTGCATAATGAGATAGGGATCCCTCTTCAAAATTATAAG
>DRJC01000305.1 GCA_011052365.1 Ignavibacteria bacterium | reverse complement strand
CTTTTGAGTGACTTTTTACTTATTTAAGTTGTTATGCTACCTTTATGCCGGTGTCAATTATTTCTTTAGCAAAAGGATTTTCAAGATTAAAATCATTAGGATTAAAAGGTATTACTTCAATTTTTGTGCTTATGGAAAGAGTTATTTTCCGAATTTTATTTTTGTCAAAAAATCTTTTTCCCTCAAAATCGTCAGATATTAATGCAATATCTATGTCACTTAACTCTGTATAGTTCCCATTTGCGTAACTACCAAAGATGAAAGCGCTAATGATATTAATACCATGAGCATTTAAAGATTTAAGATAGTTATCAATTAATACTTTTATAGAAGTTGGGACTTTAGCCATTGATAAAACTCTTTAACTTTTTTAAAATAAATTTCTGTAAAATCTTTTGTACATGTTTTATAAAACTCATTTTTATACTCAGGATAACGAACCTCTAAATTAAAATCGTTTACTTCATCTAAAAATAATAAATGTTTCTCTTCTAATTTCACTTGTGATAATTAAGCAAGTCTAACTAAGTTATGAGTTTTGGGAGGTATTTTATTATGGTTATTCTTAACGTAAAACGCCTTTAATAATTTTTCTAAGACAAGATGACTAATAAATAAACACCAGTCATACTTCCCAGAGGAAAATAATGTATTGGCAGTATCCAAATCGTGTTCAGCGCTATCTAACCAATATTTAATGTGTTCTTCTTGAGTCATAATAATTTATAAATATTTGTAAGAAAAAAAGTACTTTTAATTGTAACATGCAACTATATCTTTAATGAGTAGTAAAACAAAATCTGTCCAATTTAATTTGTTTTCAAATGCTCTCTATTTATTTTGAACGGCAGTGAATTTTTTCAATGTAATATCACCATGTGTCTTAAATATTTAAATTATTTCCTCAATTAATTTTTATGCTGCTTTGCGGGTCTATATATTGTCGGATTATTTTTGTTTTAATATAAAAAAGATTTTCAGCTGCCTTAAAATCCGCAGGATCTAAACCTTTTATGATTAAAGAATTCCACTCAATGGTAGGATAAATGAATTCATATTTGTTTTTAGAAGTAGTAACTTTTACAGGCATACGGAAATCAGCTACATCAGTTTTCCATCTGTATCTTATGTTTGTCTCATCACCTTTTTTTGTAACAATAACAAATATTTCGGGGACGGTAATTCTTCTGAAATACTGTTCAAAAAAATAATTAAAATCTTTACCCGTCTTTTTATTTACATAATTGATGATATCAATTCCGTCAACGGTTTTATGGTAATATTTTTTCTGGATACCACGTAAAATAGAAAACCAAAGGGAATCGTTATTGATTACGCTTCGTAAAGTGTTAAGTACAAGTTGCCCTTTGTTGTACATATCACCCGAACCTTCTTTATTAACATTGAACGGACCGATGATGGGTTTATCGTTTCTTATTCCTTGCTTTTTTCCGTTTATATATTTTAACGCTTCTTCGTGTCCCCAATAATATTCAACATACAGTGCTTCAGCATAAGCTCCGAAACTTTCGTGCACCCACATATCTGCTATATCGTTGGAGGTAACGCTGTTACCCCACCACTCGTGGGCGCTCTCGTGAATAATTATAAAATCAAATTTTAACCCCACTGCGGAAGAAGCCCTTCCCACATAACCAAGCAGGTAGCGATTACCATAAGCAATAGCACTTTGATGCTCCATCCCGTTATGAGGTGCTTCAATTAATTTATAACCGTCTTTATAAAATGGATATTTGCCGAAATAATATTCAAAAGCAGAAAGCATTTTTTTTACTTCTTTAAATTGTTTTTTTGCTTTGTTCAAATTTTCGGGCATTACATAATAATCCAAAGATAATTTATCACCGTCTTTGCTTGTGTAAGTATCACTAAAATGAGCAAACTTGCCGATGTTAACGGTAACGTTGTAGTTATTAATGGGAGCTGAAATAAACCAATTATATGTACTCCAACCATTTGGTAATTTATCAATACTTCTAAGCCTGCCGTTTGAAACATCCTGTAAATTCGGAGGAATTGTAACGCTCAAAAGCATGCTGTCCGGTTCATCTGATTGATGATCTTTGTTGGGCCACCACAGACTTGCACCTGTGCCTTGGCTTGTTACCACTACCCAGGGATTACCGGCTTTATCAGTTTTCCAGGTAAATCCGCCATCCCAAGGTGGACGTATTGCAACCTGAGGTTTCCCGGAATAATAAAAATCAATAAAGTGTTCCGAACCTTTTTTTAATTTTTTTGGAAGAGTTATAAATACAGCTCCGTATTCTCTTGTATAGTTAGAAACCGTTCCGTCTTCAAAAAGAATTTTTTCTACTTTCATATTGGGAAATAAATCAATCTGCATTTTTTGAAAAGGGACAACAACTTTAAATTTAATCCGGTTATAACCTTCAATTGATTTTTTAGAAGGATCAATTTTAATATCAAGATGATAATATGTAACATCAAAGCTTGTTCTTAGAGGGGTGAGCATACCTCTTAAAGTATCCTGTCTTGTTGTTTTTCCCCATTTAAAATTTAATGCCTGTTGAGAAAAATTTAAAGACGGAATGAAAATTATAATCAATAGTATAATTACATATTTTAATTTTTTCATTGTAATATCCTAATCTGGACAAGCCAGAACCAAAAACAAATAATAATTTTTAATAAAATTAAGAGCTAATATATCATAAGAAAGAATGAATGTATGTATGAATGATTGATTGTGTGTATGTGAAAGAATTTTTTTTTCATTCAACCATCCAGCCATTCAATCATTCTTTTAAAACTGTATTTACTATTTAAAATCTTTTGCCAAAACACACACGAATATTTCTGATAAGATACTAATTATTAGAACTATACTATTATTAATTACCGGTATATTTCTCTCCTTGCGGAGCTTTCGGGTTTGCAGGATTTGTTCCGTGCAGCGAAATTATATAGCTTGCTGTTTCCTGTATTTGTTTCGGACTAAGTTGGGCTTTCCAGCTTAGCATTCCTTTTTCGGGCACACCGTTTGCAATGACTCTAACTATGTTTTTCATCCCGCCGCCGTTAATCCAATAATCATCCGTTAGGTTAGGACCTATAAGTCCCCCCGCATCAACACGATGACAGGCAGCACAATTTGTGTTAAATATTTCATTCCCCCTTTCCAATGAAAGTTTGTCTGTTAAAACAGTTAACGTATTTTCATTTAAAACACTTCCTGTTTTTGTAGGTTCTTCTTTTGGTACAACAACGGTTCTATTATTCATCATATTATGACCTTGCATATGAGAAAAACCGAAGTTAGATATTTCGTAATAAGCGAAATAAACTATTGCGAAAATAATTGTGCCTATAAAAATAGACTTAAACAAAATTGGAATTTTGTTATTTGATTTTCTATTACCGTCATATTTTTGATTTGACATTATATTTGTTTCTCCTTCATCGGATGTTGAATGAATAAATTTTTGTCTTATTTTTTTTATTAATTTCGATTCCTCTTTGCTGTCTTTAATACTAAATCTTCTTCCTTTATTTGTTTTTCTTTCATACCAAACATAAAGAGTAATGCAAATACTAAAATAATTAAAGCAACAAAAAGTAGAATTACAAAATCTAAATAACCTTTTCCTATCCCTTCCCCGGCAGTTTCACTTTGTCCCACCACAATACTTACAACCGGACTAATTAAAAAGAGAAAAAGGCTAAAAGATAATTTTCTAACAAAAAACTTATTTAATTTCATAACTGTACTCAATAAAATTGCTACTGTTAAATTTATAGGAAGGATGATCCTGATTACTACTTTTTAATTCCAAAGGAAGACTACTCATTTTATCAATATTTTTTTTATCAACTTTTACTAAATTAAACAAGCCGGAACCAAAAACAAATAATAATTTTTAACAAAATTAAGAGCTAATCCGCCACGCTAAGAATGTAAGATTGTGTGTATGCGAACTACTTTTTTCTTCATTTAACCATCCAGCCATTCAATCATTCTTTTTAAACTGTATTTACTATTTAAAATCTTTTGCTAAAATATGCACGAATATTTCTGATAAAATACTAATAATTATTAATAGGCAAAGCAATAAACCGATTAAATTTATGTGATGATTAGCATACTTAATATTTTTATCCCGATAAAATGTAACTTATAAGATATTACATGATTATTATCTTTATTATTGTTGGAAAAATTTTTATGGAAAACAAATGCCATCTGAAAAAATAAAATATGAAGAAATAAAAAAAGGTAATTCTAAATGGTTAAAATGGGGTCCCTATCTAACTGACCGTCAGTGGGCT
>DRJC01000304.1 GCA_011052365.1 Ignavibacteria bacterium | reverse complement strand
GATAAAATTATCGGTAAAGGACATAACCAGATAGAAATGCTGAGAGACCCTACAGCTCACGCCGAAATGATTGCCATTACTTCCGCAGCAAATCACTTAAACAATTGGCGTTTAAATGAATGTGACATTTACGTTACACTTGAACCATGCATAATGTGTACGGGTGCAATATTATCATCAAGAGTACAAAACCTGTATTTCTCAACTTTTGATCCAAAGTTCGGTGCTTGCGGTTCCGTTTACAATTTAATTGAAGAGAAAAAGTACAATCATTCACTAAATGTATACTCAGGTGTGTATGAAACGGAAAGTAAAAATTTATTGGAAAAGTTTTTTCGGAAAATAAGAAAAAATTAAATTTAAATTATTTATTTTAACCTGTTTAATTTTTTAAATTTAAAATAAGGGAGACATTATGAGGATTCTGCTATTCGGTTCCCCCGGAGTGGGTAAAGGCACTCAGGCGAAGATACTATCTTCCAAGTTGAACATTCCTCACATATCTACAGGGGATATTTTAAGACAAGCAATTAAAGATAAAACCAAATTGGACAAAAAAACACAGGAGACAATGAATGCAGGTGAATTAATACCTGATGATATAATGATAGAAATTATAAAAGATACTTTTTTCCGGAGAGGATGCAGAAACGGTTTTATACTCGACGGATTCCCAAGAACCACTGTTCAAGCTGAAGAATTGGAAAAGCTAATAGAAGAATTAGCTTTAAGTAATGTAGTAGTTGTTGCAATAACAGCGCCTGAAGATGAAATAATTAAAAGACTTGCAAACAGGCTTACTTGCAAGGTTTGTAAAAGTATTTTCTCTAAAGACGAATTAGAAAATGTTACTGTTTGTCCAAAATGTGGCGCGGAAAATAGCTTTTACATACGCAAAGATGATTCTGAAGAAGTTATTAAAAACAGGATAAATGTATTTAATGAAAATACTAAACCTGTCCTGGATTTTTACAAAGGTAAAAGAGAAGTAATCTTTATTAACGGTAATGATTCGGTTGAAAAGGTAAACGAGAAAATATTGGAAGAGTTAAAAATGTATTCCGTAAATAATAATTAAATTTTAGAATCGGTAGCCACCCCGTTTTCTAATCTTATAATTTTGGCATCTGTTTTTTTTACCAATTCATAATCGTGAGTAGTAATTAAAACAGATGTGCCTCTATTATGTATTTTTTTTATCAACTCAAGTATTTCTTCGGATGTTTCAGGGTCTAAATTACCCGTTGGTTCATCCGCCAAAATTAAAATGGGTTCTTTTACCATTGCTCTTGCAATTGCAACTCTCTGCTGCTCACCCCCTGAAAGTTCATTCGGCATACTATACCTGCGATGCGATAAACCCACATCAGTTAAAACATCATTTATTTTTTGTTTAATCACTTTTTTTGGCGTGCCGATAGCTTCAAGTATAAAAGATAAATTGGCATATATATTCCTGTCCGTGAGCAACTTGAAATCTTGAAAAACGATACCTAATTTTCTTCTAAGTTTGGGTAACAATTTAGGTTTGATTGTTGATGAACTAAATTTGTCAAAATCTACAGAACCTGAATCCGGGAGTATATTCATATACACCATCTGCATAAGTGTCGATTTCCCTGCCCCGCTTTTTCCTATTACAAAAACAAATTCACCTTGGGCAAGATGGAAAGTTAAATCTTTAAATATTAATTGTTTCGTGTACCCGTATTGCACGTGATTAAATGACAACATTAATTTTTCTCATCCTGTTTTTTAACAATAAACTGCACTCTATTTGAATTTTCATCGGCATCGTAAAATGTAAAAGCATCGAAGCATTCCACAACATACAAACCATTTTTTTGAAGTATCTTAAAATAATCAAAAAAAGAATATATCTTCTGCTTATGTACTTCCCTATATTTTTTATTGTTCTTTAATTGAATCTCAAATTCGTTTTTGTGAATCCTTCTCTTTTCATCGAAAGAAGTAATGTGTTTATAATTTATGCCTTTGTATTTACCTTCTCTAATCGGTTCTTTTATGTGAACCCTGCTGTTATTTTCCAAGCTGACATCAAAAGTAAAAATACCTTTATCAGAAAGTAAAGAAGAAATATTAGAAAACAAATTATTTATATCTTTTCTATGAATTAAATAATTGATGCTATCAAAACAACTGTAAATTAAATCAAATGGTGTTTTAAAAGGTAGTGATGTCATATTACAGCAAACACGTTTTAATTTTTTATCTTTAGAAGAATTGAGCATCTGAAATGATAAATCGGTTGGGATTATCTTTTTATAATATTCTTTTAAATGATATGCTAATAAACAGTTACCTGCACCAAGCTCCAGCACCTTTGCTCTTTTAGATACATAATCTTTTGTAAGCATATAAAGATAGTCCGCCCAAAAATCATATCTGACTTTCTTCATTAGGTGAGAATATATCTGCGATACTATTTCATAGTTCTTATTTAGTTTCTGCATTTAATTTTCTGTTATTTACAATTCTTTCAGCAGAATAAAACGCTTCAAGTATGCTGGACTCATCTGCTGTAAATTTACCGGCAATATCAAAGGCTACCCCGTGATCGGGAGAAGTGCGGACAATCGGCAGACCTGCTGTATAATTTACACCTTTACCTGAATTCAACATTTTAAATGGTATTAAAACTTGATCGTGATACATGCCGAGGACTAAATCAAAATCTTTGTATCTATGTCTACCAAAAAAAGCATCAGGCGAAAAAGGACCAAACAAATGATTTTTAAATTTACTCGAATTTATTGCAGGGATAATAATTTCTCCCTCTTCTTTACCAATTACTCCATCTTCGCCTGCATGAGGATTTAAACCTAAAATTGCGACCTTTGGGTTCGGAATTAAAAAATCATTTTGAAGCGTGTTAATGATAATCTCAAATGACGAAGTAAGTTTAAGCAGTGTTATTTCTTTTGCAATATTTTTAACCGGTAAATGAATTGTCACCAATGCCGATTTCATTTTTTCAGATAAAAATACCATCAAAAAATTATCGGTATTGCACCAATCCGCAAGCATCTCAGTATGTCCGGGATAATTAATGCCGGCAATAGTTAG
>DRJC01000303.1 GCA_011052365.1 Ignavibacteria bacterium | reverse complement strand
TGAATAATGAAACGGAAGTGTTTTTGAAAGCGTTATTGTCTGTTCTGTTTATAAAACCTGCGGACAAAGATAAGAAGGGTAAAACTTCATCCTGTAATTCAAGGTTAATTCCCTTTGAAAAATAATAATCCTGGAAATCATTTTTAGCAAATAAAGCCAGAGAAGTTGTCGCAAAAACGTTGTAATCGTGTTCTCCGCTAAATAAAACTTTTAGCTGATTAAAAGCCTCGGCGGAAACCTTAAAAGTTCTGTACTTGCCCAATAGATAGTTCACTTTTAAATTTGATTTTAATCTTTTGTCCGAAAATCCATAAGATAATTTTAACTTTGAATAGAGCCTTCTGTTTAAGGCATTATTAAAGTGCAGCCCAAGGTCTAAGGCGTGTCCTTCTACCCGGTTAAAATGATAAATAGCAGGTGGTGCACTGACGTACAAATTGTCCGATAAATATATCTTCTTTGAAATTATAGAATATCTTTTTTCAAATCTATTACTAAAGTAATTTGAACCGTCGAGTTCTTGGAAAGCTAATTGTTGCTCCTCGGTAATAGTTGTTTTGCGTACGCGATTCCAATAGGCTGAGTTTTTTTTATCTGCATCAGGAAGTACGGTTATGAGTGCTTTATCAAAAAGAGAATCACTTATTTGCGGATTAATCTTATAATTATAAAGCCTGGAATTTAATTTAAATACGAATTTTTCTATTCCAAAGTAATTGATTCTTGTGAACAGGCGATAATCTGTAAGCATATAAATAGAATCTTTAAACATTGAGAACTGTTGTATTACATTAATTGAGTCAAATATCCCCGAGTGGTTTGAGCCGTTGTTTATTATAACATTCACTTTTAATAGGTCATAACTTTCGATTGAAATATAAATATATCCTTCAAACCCTGGATTTTCCGGGTTTGCAGGTTTTATATAAATTTTATAAGCATGTTTATTATTTATTAAGGAAGTATCTTTTAAGGAATAATCATAATAACCGATTGCATCTTCTGCAAGGGGTCCGGGTAGTTCCTTCTTTATAAATTTCAGGCGGTTTTGATAAAAGTTTTCAAAACGGTTTCTGTCTGTAAAAATGTTTAGTGATGACGGGAAATTCTCTCTTTGATTTCTGGCAATAATTATTTTTTTGTACTTAGCAGGCTTCTTAAAATACCCCTTACTTTTATATTCAATTATTGATGAAATTTTTAAAGCAGTTGAGTCGTCTTCACCGAATATAAAATCCGTTACTTTCTTTTTTAAAGAAAAATCTTCTTCAGTTCGCAAAACGTCTTTGGTATAAGCTTCGTATTCGTAGCTTAACAGTTTCTTATAACGTCTATTTTTCTTTTCAATTGCTTTTTTAATTATATTTTCAGTAGGGTTTCCTCCGTTGGCAAATAGTTGTTCTGCATTAACGAACGATGTTAAAATAAAAACGCATAATATAATCCTCATATACTCTATCTTATTTTTTATGGAATATTTTATAGATATGTAAAATAATTATACATAATTAATAAATTATTTTAAAGGGAAAATTTAATCACAATTTGTTATCTGCTGCCACTGGCCCAACGAAACAGTGGGCAGGCATTCAGTGGCGGAAAATTCACATATAAAGTAATACCGAATGTCTGCCTACTGTTTTGCGGAGTCGGTAACACCAATTAAAATTTTCTTTTTCGTATTTTGAAATTTAAATATTCTAAGATATTTAAAAACACAATATTTTATAAATTGATCTTATTTAGAAAATTTAAGGAGAGATTATGAGTTTTTTAGAGCTTGATAATATTAAAGTTCAAGAACCGGTTCCCGGTTATAAAGGTAAATTTGTTCATTCGGAAAATCAAACAATTGCATTCTGGGAAGTTGATGAGGGAGCGGCTTTACCCGAACATTCACATCCTCACGAACAAATATCAACTGTTGTGGAAGGGGAGTTTGAACTTACTATTAATGGTTCAACAAAAAAAGTGAATAAAAATTCCGTTGCTGTAATACCGGCAAATATTCCTCATTCAGGTGTAGCATTAACAAAGTGTAAAATAATTGATGTGTTTTATCCCGTTAGAGAAGAATATAAGTAATAAAGAAAGGGGAAATGTGTATCGTAAAGTGAGCAAGCCTGCCTTGTAGATAAACAGGCTCGTTGCTTTACAAAATTGTAATTTGGAATACTTTTTTTGTCAAATGAGAAATGACATTTGAAAAGGGGAACGATATTTTGGGACGGATTCAAAACAACAAACAAAAATTAATTTAATTTCAAACTATAAAACAGAAGAAACAAACACACAATTCTTAGGGACCTCCGGTCTGACCAATACTGTTTCTTCTTTCAGCATTATGACTTTACCGGGAGCCATTCCTTTCTTTTTAATCACATATTTTTTTTGTGCGTAAGAAACAGGTACCAATCCTGCTGTCCTGGCTTTGCTGTGATACGCAGCAACGGTAGCTGCAATTTTAATAATTGATTTTGGAGGCTTTGTCTTTGTATCAGTTATTTTAAGCACAACGTGAGAACCCGGCAGTCCTCTAACGTGAAACCAGATATCGTTTTGTTTTGCAAATTTTGTGGTTAATAGATCATTAGATTTTCCGTCTTTACCCACATAAACGTAATATTTATTATCGATTAAATATGTCCTAAATTTTAATGTTATATTTTCTTTCTCTTTCATTTTTTCTTTTTTGTTCAGTTTAAGTTTATCGGCAATTTCTTCTAATTTGTCCAATTCATTATTTAAGTTAAATTCTTTTTCAATTGTTCTCAAATAATTAAATCTAATGTTAGCCGTTCCAAAATCTTTTTTAGCTTTTTCAAATTTTATTCTTTCTCCCCTTGCTTTACCGAAATAATGGTCTATGTTTTCTTTAGGGAAAACTTTTGGGTTCAATTTAATATTTCTTATTTCCTCCGTCTCTAAATCTTTTAAGTTGATTTCATTCATTCCTTTTTTAATAGAATTTATGTTTATAAGAAGTAGCGTAGCGATTTTATTAAACTTCCCGGACTGTTCACCTTCATCCAATATGATTTTTAATTTATTTAATTTTGATGAAATAAATTGCAGTTCTTTAGATAAGTATTTCTCGACAACTTTTTTAACCTTTGTAAATCTTTCAAAATATCTTTTCTTTGATATTAAAAAACCTAAAGCTGTTTGATAATTCTTAAAAGATTTAATTTCCGTATGGGGAACCGACTTAAACGTTTTAACAGACAATTTAATTGCTCCGGAATTCTCATCTATAAAACAAACAATTTCTTCATTTTTTATTTCGTTAATAATTTCTTTTAAAATTTTAGAATCTAAAAAATCCGTTTCATTTTTTATCCTTGATTTATACTCTAACAAGATATCTTTGTTTACAATTGGAAAATTATTTCTAAAACTTGCAACTTCGGTATTATGATGTTTATCAATAAAATTTAATGTTTGAAAAGATGAAATAAATTGGAGTTTTAATATCTCATCTTTAAATGAATCAACAACATCTTCCTCTGTTTTCTTAAATGTTTTTGTCAGCTTATTATAGAGCAAATATACATTTGTATATTTTCCGCGGATAGTGAAGTAAAGATGAAATTTATCGGTTTGAATTTTAATTACCCTGTCAAATTCTGCTATTTCAAAAGATAAAATATTTGCGATTGGTATCTCACCGAAAATATCGAGTGTATTTCTTTTTGCCCTTGAAAAATTTTCTCTCACATGTAAATACGGGTCGCCGGGATTTGTAGAAATTTCAAGAAATATCTTCTCGTCGTCCTTTCGGCATTCAATCATGAGAAGGTTTTTATATTGAGAGAATATTGAAATAATATTATAACCGGTATAGGTTTTATTTAATTCTACGATCTCTCTATTTAAGAAAAAATAATTTTTGTACATCTGATGATAAAATAAATCCTCCAAATTATACGCTATAAAATGGAGGATTATATTTAATATGTTTATTTATAAATTTTATTTAACACCGTGCATCATTTTAATTAAGACTTTATTCATAAGGAATAAAATTACTGAAGCAATAATTGCCATAACAACAAATATTGTAAAGAATGATGAAAGATCACTTATAACAAAACCAAGTATTGATGTTGTCTGTCCCGGTTCCGGGTAAAGTGTACTTAACATACCGGCTAACCAGTTTGCCGCCGCATTTGCCAGGAACCACACTCCCATTAATAAAGATGCAAATCGGACAGGGGATAGTTTTGTAACCATGGACAATCCGATTGGGGAAAGGGATAGCTCACCGAAGGTATGCAATGTATAAGCCGCAATTAACCAGAAAGGACTTACTTTAACGCCGGTGTCTGCCATCTTTGAGCCTATAACTAAAACAACAAAACCGAGTGAAAGTAAGAATAAACCCATTGCCATTTTTATCGGAGTGTTCGGCTCTTTATCTTTATCTCCAAGTTTAGTCCAAATCCACGCAAAAATAGGAGCGAAAATTATTATTGCAATTGGATTTATCGATTGGAAAAAACTTGCCGGTATTACGTAATTGCTTAACCAACCAATAACCCTGTCGGTTTGTTCCTCCGCAAAAAATGTTAGGGAAACACCAGCCTGTTCAAAAGCAGCCCAAAAGAATATTACGAAGAAAGCGAGAATAAAAATCACAGCTATTCTTTGTTTTTCTACTAAAGTTAAAGGTTCTTTAGGTTTTTCTTGAATATCGTTTTTAGCTATTCGCTCCGGTACCAATCCTACCTGCTCACCTTCGGGAGTAACTAAATATTTTGTTTTTCCCCAAATAAAAACTAAAAGTCCCAAAACCATTCCAACTCCGGCTGATAAAAACCCGTATTTAAAGTCTGCAGGATTTCCTGTATCACCCAAACCGCCGGCGATAAATGGAGCGAGTAATGCACCGAGATTTATACCCATATAAAATATAGTAAACGCAGAGTCTCTCATCTTTATTGAATCAGCAGGATATAAGGTGCCGACCATTGTGGCAATATTTGGTTTGAAAAATCCATTACCAACTATTAATAACGTAAGACCGGTTAGAAATAAAATCTGCTGCAAATTATATGAGAATGAAGAAACAGTTGCAGTACCGGCAGAAGGAATAAAATAATAACTACTTGCAGCCAACGCAAACTGACCTATAGCCATTACAATTCCACCAACAATAATTGAACGTCTATTACCCCAGAATTTATCGGCAATGTAACCGCCAGCCAAAGGTGTTAGATAAACTAAACCTGTATAGTATCCGTAAATTGAAGAAGTAAAAGCTTTATCAAAGAATAAAGCGTTAATCATATATAGAGAAAGAATAGCACGCATACCGTAGTAGCTAAATCTTTCCCACATTTCAGTAAAGAATAGGATATATAATCCTTTAGGGTGTGATTTGAACATAGAATAACCTCATAAGTTAAATGATAAGTCAAAAAAGTTCAGGGATATAAAAATTTAAAATACAAAAAAGAAAGGGATAATTAAAAATTTAATTATCCCTTAAAACTATATTGTTAATAAATACAAATTATTGTGTAGCTTCTGAATGATTCATCTCCTCGGCACCGTGTGTGAGATCATTAAGCTTTTTAATAAAGAGTAAGAGTATTAACCCAAATAGAACTGAGAAACCTGCAATGCCTCCGAATATTTGAGTATCGCCGAACTGCTGTGCGGCTTCGCCCAATAACCCTGCTAATTTATTACCGAATCCCGTCATCGCAAAATATATACCCATCATTAAAGATGCATACTTTACCGGTGCAAGTTTTGTTATAAAAGATAATGCAACGGGAGAGGAGCAAAGTTCACCGATTGTAAACAATAGATAAGCTCCAACCAACCACAACATGCTTGATTTAGCAACAACTTCACCGGTTGCTGATACCTGAGATTGAGCAGAAGCTCCTACCATTAAAACGAAACCGAGTCCCATAATTATATTACCTATTGCCATCTTAAAAATAGAGGATTCTTCTTTACCTTTAATTCTTCTTTTAACCCAGAAGCTTGCAACAAGTCCGCCGAATAAAATTATATAAGCCGGGTTGATCGATTGAAAAGCGGCAGCTGGAATTACAAATCCCAATAGATTTCTATCCGTTAATTTATTTGCATATAAGTTCAGCAATCCGCCCGCTTGTTCATACGCTCCCCAAAAAACGATAACAATTAAAAATGAAAGCAAGAGCACAATTACTCTATCCTTTTCAATTTTTGTAAGCGGTTTTCTCATTACATCTTCACTAAGAGAATTCTTTTCTCGTTTTACAAGATTGCCCACCGTTTTTAAGTATTTCTGTCCCATTAAATAAACTATCAAACCGACAAACATACCGACTCCGGCAGCACCAAAACCGTAATGCCAGCCCCAAACCTGGGCAATGAATGCTACTACTATTCCGGCTAAAAAAGCACCGATATTTATCCCGATATAAAAAATAGTAAATCCTTTGTCTCTCATCGGATCGCCTTGTTTGTACAAGCCACCGACCATTGTAGATATATTTGGCTTTAGTCCTCCAACGCCCAAAATGATTAAAGACAAACCTGTGTAGAAAAATCCGATCCCTTCAAAAGCTAAAATTGTATGACCAGCTACAAGTAAAATTCCACCGAACAATACAGCCTTTTTTTGACCGAGAACTCTATCTGCAAGCCAACCGCCTGGGATAGACATAACGTATACTAACATCGTATACCATCCGTAAAGTGCTAATGCTTCGGTATTGGACCAGCCAAGACCACCGTTATCAGTTTTTGCTACAATGTATAGAACTAAAATAGCTCGCATACCATAATAACTGAACCTTTCCCACAGTTCCGTAAAAAACAGAATGTACAATCCTTTTGGGTGTGTTTTAAACATTTGAAAAAATCCTTTAAATTATTAGTAGAATGAGGGGGAGTCAATAATCAATAAACAAGTTCAATAAAAGCTGCATTGACCAAAACACCACTTTATTTTGAATAATTGATTATTAATATATAAGATTTTTTAACATTATCATAATCTAAAAAGTTTCAAAAAATATATTTTTTTATGTGTGATTTTATAATTGTAAGTTGTTTGTTTAAGAAAATTCCATTTGATATATTTGATTAATGAAAAAAAATAAAAGAAAATCGTTTTTAATTAAAATATTTCTATTTGTAGTTGTATTAGCGTTAATAATTTTTGCTATGAACAACTATGTTTTGCCCTGGTTTGTAAGTTCCCCGGAAGAAATTGTACCTAAGCTTGTTGGTATGACTCAAAAAGAGGCTCTTGCCGAATTAGAAAAAATAAATTTGCAACCTGTAATTGCAGATACTATTTATAATGAGAAATACGATTTAGGTGTGGTTATTTTACAAAAACCAAGACCCGGGCAAGTTGTTAAAGACGGAAGAAGAATTTATATATTTATAAGCGGTGGTAAACAAACTGTAAAAGTTCCAAACTTGAAGGGGAAATCTTTAAGAGAAGCAAAATTTATGCTTGAAAGATTAGGGCTAAAAATGGGCGATATTGAAGATTCACCTTCCAATAACCCCAAAGATATGATTTTTGACCAACAGTATGCCGAGGGAACTCCTTTAAAAAGAGGCGATTCGGTCGGTGTTACTTTAACAATAGGAACTCTTTCAAGTAGGGTAATATTACCGGACTTTATCGGTAAGTCACTTTCCGAAGTTGTTGAAATTTTAGCAGACAGTTCGTTAAGAGTAGGCACGGTAACTTTCAGAATATCAAATTCTTTGCTTCCAAATACTGTAATTGATCAATTCCCGAGCCAAGGAAGTGTTGTTAGTGTTGGCTCTCAAGTTGATCTGTTTGTAACAAAAAACCCTGATAACGAAGAAGAGCAATAGCATGGCATTATTAGCACCGTCAATCTTGTCTTCAGATTTTTCAAATCTCTATCAGCAGATAAGAATGGTAGAGATGAGCGGAGCCGATAGGGTCCATTGTGATGTTATGGACGGTCACTTTGTACCCAATTTAACATTCGGTCCTATTTTAGTTGAAGCAGCCGATAGGTCAACCGAATTGCCTTTGGATGTTCACCTGATGATCGAAAATCCTGATAACTTTCTTGAAGATTTTTACAAAGCCGGGAGTGATTTTATTACTGTCCATCAAGAAACTTGCCCGCATTTACATAGAACAATCCATAGAATAAAAGAACTTGGAGCAAAAGCCGGTGTTGCTTTAAATCCTTCCACCCCGTTATCAACCCTTGAAGATATAATAACAGATATTGACCAATTGTTGATAATGTCGGTCAACCCGGGGTTTGGAGGACAATCGTTTATAAAGAATTCATTAAAGAAAATTGAAAATGCCGTTAAGTTAAGAGAAGAAACAAACTCAAGTTTCTTAATTGAAGTTGACGGCGGCATCAACAAAGACACGGTTAGTGATGTATTAAATGCGGGATGTGATGTGTTTGTAGCAGGTTCGTCAATATTTAAAGCGGACAACATTGCTGCTGCCGTTGTAGAACTAAAGAAGATATTGAATAATAAGTAAAAAAATAATGCTCACTCAAATTATGGTTAACTAATAATCTATTAAAGGGTGGCATTCGTCACCTTTTATATTTTAAAGGAATCTCATTGATAGTTCAAATATTAAATTTATCTCATAAAGAAGTTTTTAATAAATACAGTGTATTCTATAATATTTATAGAGAAGTTTATCGATTCGGTTTATTGGCAATTGAAATTAGAATGCTGCCTAAAGACCTTGCGCTTGAAACTCAGAAAATTGTTTTGAACGAAGGTGAGATTTGCTATAAAAACAACGATGTCGATTCCGAAATATATAGCCTTTTGTTCATAGGCTCACTAAGTGAATTATTTAATTTGGCTAGAAAAATTCTGACAACGGGTGATGAAGAATTAGGATATTCCCTGCTAAACTGTATTAACAATTATGAAAAATACGACAACAATTCCTATAAAATAGGTGAACATCTTTTTGATTTCAAAAATGCTTATGTGATGGGAATATTGAATGTAACTGAAGATTCGTTTTCGGACGGTGGAAAATATTCAAAAATTACCGATGCTGTAAAACATGCTTTGGAAATGATTAATAAAGGTGCCGACATAATTGATATAGGTGGTGAATCCACAAAACCGGGTTCTGAAAGCATTGATGTTGAGATTGAAATTGAAAGAGTAGTTCCCGTTATCAACGGAATTCTAAAAGAAAAACCGGAAGCATTAATATCGGTTGATACAACTAAAAGTAAAGTTGCCGAACTCTCATTAAAAGAAGGTGCAAAAATAATTAATGATGTAAATGCATATAAGGCTGACCCTGAGCTGATAAACGTAGTGAAAAAATATAATGCTGCATATATTCTTATGCATATGAAAGGTACTCCCAAAAATATGCAGAAAAATCCCCGCTATGTTGATGTGGTAAAAGAAATTTATGATTTCCTATTTGAGAAATCAAAAGCAATAAAAAAAATGGGAATTAACAATCTTTTAATCGATCCCGGTATAGGGTTCGGTAAAAGGGTAGAAGATAATTTTGAAATTCTTAAAAGATTAGAAGATTTTAAATCTCTTGGGTACCCAATATTAATAGGAGTCTCAAGAAAATCATTTATAAGCAAGACGTTGGATTTGGATATTAATGAGCGAGATACCGCTTCGGCTATTGTTGAAGCGCTTGCCGTTAGAAACGGTGCAAAAATAATTAGAACCCACAATGTAGAAAACGGTTCTCAAATCTGTAAATTATTGAATAAACTAAATTGATTTTTATCTAAATGTTTGAAGTATTAAAAATAGGATTTCTTACCGTAACTTTTGCCGATGTTATTGATATTGCTTTGGTTGCGTTCATTTTCTATAAAGTATATATTTTTCTTAGAGGAACAATAGCAGCGCAAATATTTGTGGGGTTAGTCATTGTACTATTGCTTTCCCTAATAGCTCAAGCATTAAATTTAAGAGAGTTAAGTTGGCTGCTGAAACTTATTACCGATATTTGGGTTTTAGCATTTCTAATTCTGTTCCAGCCTGAAATAAGAAGACTATTGGTTATTGTAGCAAGAAATCCATTTTTCAGGATGTTTGTTAAAACGGAAAACGGAGATGCTGCCTCTATAATAGCCGAAGCTGCATTTCATCTTTCGCAGAATCAACACGGGGCATTAATCGTGATCATAAAATCTACCGGCATACGCGGTTATACGGAAACCGGTGAACTATTAAACGGTAAGCTAAGCGTGGATTTATTAACTACTATTTTCTTCCCTAATACACCGCTACACGACGGAGCAGTGATTGTTAAAGGTGATACAATTGAAGCTGCAAGGTGTACACTTCCTTTATCTCTGCTTACAATTGTTAACGGAGAATCACTTGGTATGAGGCACAGGGCAGGAATAGGTATTACCGAACAGGCGGATGTAATGAGTGTAATTGTGTCCGAAGAAACAGGCAGCATATCAGTTGCGGAAAACGGCACTTTAATTGAAGGGTTGTCTAGAGAAACACTCAAAAGGAAAATCGAAACTGCATTTAAAGCACCCGCCGTTGAAGGATGGAAAGGAATTTTTTACCAGTATAAAAAATCGAAAAGATAACCGTTTGTAATATTTTATTTGGAATTTAATTTTAAAATCATAAAATATGTTTATAAATTTAAGGGAGCAGTAAAATGAAACTAAAATATTTTTCTCATTCTGCATTTCAGATTACAAGCAGTGGGGGAATAACTATACTGATTGATCCGTTCCTTGATGATAACCCTACTTCACCTGTAAAATCCGATAGTGTAAGTGCTGATTATATAATTTTAACTCACGCACACGGCGATCATCTCGGTGATGCTTTTAAAATAGCAAAGAGATGCAATTCAACTTTTATTTGTACCTTTGAACTGGCTAACTATTGCAAATCAAAAGGATTTAATGCTCACGATATGTCAATTGGCGGAGGACATAACTTTGATTTCGGAAGAGTAAAGTTTACAATTGCTCATCACGGTTCGCAAACACCTGAGGGTGACTATGCAGGACAGCCTGCAGGAGTTGTTGTTACAATAGATAACACATCAATTTATCACGCGGGTGATACCGGTCTTTTTTACGATATGAAATTTATCGGTGAAATGAACAACATAGATTATATGCTTGTTCCTATTGGTGATAATTACACAATGGGGATTTCCGATGCGGTTAAAGCTGTTGAACTTGTTCAACCTAAAATTGCCGTACCAATCCATTATAATACGTACCCGGTTATAGAAGCAGATCCCAATGAGTTTAAAAAGGAATTGGAAGATAAAAATTTGAATTGCCGCATAATGAGTTTTGGCGAAGAAATTCAACTTTAATTATTTAACTTTTTCATTAACTTGCGTCTAATCTTAAAATTATAGTTTTAAGTATTTCTTAAACTGCGAAAAATTATAGGAAGTAGTATACTTTTAATGGCAAGAATCATTACAATTGCGAATCAGAAAGGTGGAGTGGGTAAAACTACTACAGCCATAAACTTATCTTCTTGTTTAGCGGCAGCTGAAAAGAAGGTTTTGCTTATCGATATTGATCCACAGGCAAATTCTTCATCCGGTGTCAGTGTTCACAATCATTCTCCCTCCGTTTATGAAGTAATTATCGGAACAAGAAAAATTGAAGATGTAATTATTAATACTTACATGCCTTATCTCGATCTTTTACCTTCAAATATAAATTTAGTCGGTGCTGAAATTGAAATGGTTGATATGGATGGAAGAGAAAATTTACTCGGCAAAATGATAAATAAAATTAGAGATAAGTATGACTATCTTATTATAGATTGTCCCCCGTCATTGGGACTTCTGACTCTTAACGCTCTCTCAACATCGGACTCCGTTTTAATTCCTGTTCAGTGCGAATATTTTGCATTGGAGGGATTGGGTCAATTGCTGAACACAATTAACATAGTAAAACAGCATTACAACAGGGAACTGACTATTGAAGGCGTACTGCTTACTATGTTTGATATCAGGCTTCGTCTCTCAAAGCAGGTTGCAGAAGAAGTAAAAAAATATTTTGGTGAGAAAGTATTTAAGACAACGATTCACAGAAACGTAAGAATTTCTGAAGCACCAAGTTTTGGGAAACCTATAATTCTTTATGATGCCGTTTCAACCGGGGCAAAAAATTATATGGCTTTGGCATCTGAAATTTTAGAAAAATATTCTAAGAAAAAAAGCTAATGAGTAAATCTAAAACAGGACTGGGAAGGGGACTGGATGCGCTGATAAACCCAAAGAATCTTAATATGGATTGGGATTCTCAGCCTGACTATTCCATGGTAAAAAAAGATGACGGTAACGGCGTAGATCAGCTTGCTAAAATACCTATCGATAAAGTTTCACCAAATCCTTTCCAACCGAGAACCAGTTTCGACTTAGATGCCTTGGAAGAATTAAAAAAATCCATACTCCAAAACGGACTTATCCAGCCCGTTACCGTAAGAAGATGGGAAGGAAATTATCAACTGATATCCGGTGAAAGAAGATTAAAGGCTTGCATTGATATTGGTTACAAAGATATTCCTGCTTACATAATTAAAGTTGATTCCGATGAAATAATGCTCGCACTTGCATTGATTGAAAACATCCAGCGGGAAAGTTTAAATGCAATAGAAACAGCAAAAGCTTATAAAAGACTGATGGATGAATGTCGTCTTACACAGGAACAAATTGCGGATAAAGTCGGGAAAAACAGAACCACAATTGCAAATTCAATTAGACTGTTAAAACTTCCTGAAGAAGTACAACAAAGCATAATCAAAGATGAAATATCAGCAGGACACGCGAGAGCAATTATAAATTTACCATCGGCAAAACTGCAACTTCTTGCGTTAAGAAAAATATTAAAAGACGGACTTTCGGTAAGAAAGGTTGAACAACTTGCGAAGAAATTATCATCAAACAATATTACATCCAACAAAAAAAATTCCGTTAAAATACTTTCGGCAGATTCCACAAACTTAAACGATATTGAAGATAGGCTAAGAAAAATGTTCGGGACCAAAGTAATGTGCAGAAGAAAAAACGATGGAACCGGACAGTTCGTAATTGAGTTTTATTCGAATGACGAATTTGAAAGAATATTTGAATTATTTGAAATTATCAATCAAACATATAATTAGTTTTGTACTCTTTTTTTTGTTGATGCAGAATTTTAATTATGCACAGCAAACAGATACTGCCGAACAAGGTAAATCGAAAAATGATTCTGTTTTTGTAATGACAAAATCTCCGATGGGTGCAGTTTTACGTAGTGCAATATTACCTGGTTGGGGACAGATTTATAACGAATCGTACATAAAAGCACCGATTATCTGGGGGATTTTTGG
>DRJC01000302.1 GCA_011052365.1 Ignavibacteria bacterium | reverse complement strand
ATGAATTTTTGATAGATTATTAATAATAAGTTATGTAAATTTGCAATCAGATTGCAAAATAACATAAAGATAGTTGATGATTAAGCGAAAATTAACGGCTACATAATATTTTGATGTGCTAAGCATAATAATTAGCCAATCTGAAAAAGAAAAAGTCTCTATTTCCATTGTATTTCATAATGAGTGTAGGATATTTTTTTATGCTTATATCTTTTTAAAATTCCCTTTAACGTACTCCTCACTTTACTAATTACTAATTCTCCTAACTTTTCAATATTTTTAGTGTTACAATCAATTTAGATTTTTATCTGTTAGCCGTTAGGCTTCGGCTCTCCGAGCTAACGGACTGTTTTAACAATCAAGTTTATTAGGAAATATTATGACTTACAATTGGGAACAGGCAAAAGAATATACCGACATCATTTACGAAAAGATGGACGGTATTGCAAAAATAGCTATTAACAGACCCGAAGTGAGAAATGCATTCAGACCCGAAACAGTGATGCAAATGTACGATGCTTTTGCAGATGCAAGAGAAGACCAGGAAATAGGTGTGATTTTATTAACAGGAAAAGGTCCGGCAAAAGACGGAAAATATGCTTTCTGTTCAGGCGGAGACCAGAGAATTAGGGGCGATAAAGGTTATGTTGGTAAAGACGGGGTACCCCGCTTAAATGTTTTGGATTTACAAAAATTAATTAGAAGTATATCAAAACCTGTTATTGCTTTGGTTGCAGGATATGCTATCGGTGGAGGTCACGTGTTGCACGTTGTCTGTGACCTTACTATCGCAGCGGATAATGCAATCTTCGGTCAGACCGGACCAAAAGTGGGTAGCTTTGACGGAGGTTTCGGTACAAGTTATCTCGCAAGAATTGTGGGACAAAAAAAGGCAAGAGAAATTTGGTATCTGTGCGAACAGTATAATGCAGAAGAAGCAAAAGAAATGGGACTTGTTAATAAAGTTGTTCCCGTTGATAAACTTGAAGAAGAAGGTGTTGCCTGGGCAAACAAAATTTTAATGCACAGCCCGATGGCTATAAGACTTTTAAAATCAGCATTTAATGCAGAGCTTGACGGGCAGGCAGGAATTCAGGAATTAGCCGGAAACGCTACACTCCTCTATTATATGAGCGAAGAAGCACAGGAAGGAAAAAAAGCATACCTTGAAAAAAGAGAACCGGATTTTAAAAAATTTCCAAAACTACCATAATACGTGTGACATAAAACAAAAAACCTTAAAGACATAAAGCAAGGGTAAAAGGTTCTTAAATATGGATAAACCAAGTAAATTTAAAAGTTGGGTTTTGGCAAGCAGACCAAAGACATTACCCGCAGCAGTTGTTCCTATTATTGTCGGTTCTTCACTTGCATATAGCGAAGCTAAATTTATTTTGCTCAATTCTTTAATTGCTCTCTTCTGTTCCCTCTTAATTCAAATAGGTACAAACTTTGTAAATGATTTATATGATTTTTTAAAAGGCTCCGACAAAAAAGACAGGGAAGGTCCGCAAAGAGTTTTAGCAAACGGTCTTATTTCAGTTAAAGAAATGAAAATAGGAAGTGTCTTAACTTTTTTATTGGCTTTTGTTGCCGGGCTTTATCTTGTTTATATCGGTGGAGTAATAATATTGATAATAGGTATTGCATCTATCTTTGCCGGAGTTACTTATACAGCAGGTCCCTTTCCATTGGCATACAATGGGTTGGGTGATTTATTTGTTTTCATTTTTTTCGGTATTGTTGCAACAGTAGGAACTTATTATGTAAATGCATTTGAGTTTTCACTTTTATCTTTTTTAGCTTCCATCCCGGTAGGAGCATTAATAACAAATATTTTACTTGTTAATAATTACAGGGATATTAATGATGACAAAGCTGCTAATAAAAAGACTACAACCGTAATATTCGGAAAAGTCTTTACTCGCTGGTTATATACATTTTTAACAGTACTATCGTATATAATTCCCATTACTTTTTTTGTGTTTTTTAATTATTCATATTTAATTTTCCTTCCCTTTCTTTCAATTCCTTTAGCAGCTTATCTAATTAAAATGCTTTACACATTAGACGGTGAAGCTTTAAATAAAACTTTAGAACTAACAGCTAAATTTTCAGGACTCTATGGAATCTTATTTTCCATAGGTTTAATATTATGAGAGACCTAATAATATCCTATGCTGCTTATGAATTAAAATTTAAAGAGCCATTTATAACATCAAAAAAAGAGATAAATAATAGAACAGGATTTTTAATTAAAATATCAGATAGTTCATTTAGCGGTATGGGTGAATGTGCACCGTTTCCTGAATTCGGTTCCGAAACAATTGAAAAAGCCGGGAAGAAACTCAAAGAGTTTAATATAAAATTAAATTTAAATCCAACCGGCTTTAAAGAAAATCTTCAAAATTCTTTTAAAGAATTAGAAAACTTTCCTTCATTAAAACACGGTATTGAACAAGCTTTATTTAATCTAATATGTAAAAAAACAAATATATCATTAAATGAACTTCTGAACGTTTCTTCAAATTCAGAAATACTTGTTAATGCTGTTATAGGATTTCTGCCTCCTTTTGAATCAGTAAAAGTTTGTTCCGTTTTACTTAAAGAAGGATTTAAAACTATCAAAATAAAAGTAGGAAGAGATAACTTTGAAGATGATGTAAAGGTTATAAAATCTATAAGAAATGAACTTGGATATGATTTTAAAATACGAATTGATGCAAACGGTAATTGGAATTTAAAGAATGCTATTCTAATTCTTAACTCTTTAGAAAAATATAATATTGAATATGTTGAACAGCCTGTAAATTCAATAGAGGATTTCATCAGGTTAAAACAGGAGACGAAAATTCCTTTAGCAGCAGATGAATCAATTAGAACATTCGAAGATGCTGAAAATTTTATTGATAAAGGAGCAGCGGATGTTTTAATTATAAAACCTATGATGTTGGGCGGATTACTTACTACTCTAAAAATAATTGAACTTTGTGAAAAGAATAAAATGGATGTGGTTGTTACTTCTTCATTTGAATCATCACTTGGTAGAGCTTTTGCAATTTTTGCAGCATCTACGGTAAAAAACAAAATTGCTCACGGTCTCGGAACAGCAAAGTATTTTACAAAAGATATTTTCCCTGATCCCTACCCAATTAATAACGGCAAGATTATTCTTAAATAGATGGATAGATTTTACAAAACATTTCAGAGTGAATCGGCAGTTATAATTTCTAAGAATAAAACAATCACTAGTTCCGAACTTCAAAAAAAAGTTTTATCCGCAACCGAATATATTTTAGAAAAGGGAATAAAAGAAAACGATAGAGTTGTTATACTTGGAAACAATTCAATTGATTTTATAATTCTAATTTTAGCATTGTGGGAAATCAAAGCTGTTCCCGTACCTCTAAATTTCAATTTAAGTGACAAGGAATTACTATTGATATTGGTCAAGCTTTCTCCAAAAAAGATTTTATATGATATCAATTTGAATAAATTACACGGACTTAGGAATCAAAAAAATATCAGTTTCCCTTTTAATTATTCTTCATCTAAGAAAGAAAAAAAAGAAAATAGAAAATTAGACTTAGAAACAACCGCACTTATAATTTTTACTTCGGGTTCTTCGGGTAAACCAAAAGGTGTAAAACTAAGTTTTAATAATCTTATAAAAAGTGCTGAAGCTCAAAATAATTTTTTAGAACTTAATCAACATGATAAGTATCTTGCTTCCCTTCCCTTTTACCACGTAGGTGGATTTTCAATTATTATTAGGATGCTATTGTCCGGCGGAACTATCATAATCCCTAATTCTTTAAAAATTGATGATCTAATTGATTCAATTACCAAGTATCAAGTAACATCTGTTTCTTTGGTTACCACACAGCTAAAAAGAATAATTGACAAAAATTTTATCCGTCAACTGACGGATTATTTAAAAAATATACTTATCGGGGGAAGTTTTATAAACAATAATTTGATTGCAAAATCATTTGATGAAGGATTACCTATTATAAAAGTTTACGGTTCAACAGAAACTTGTTCATTTATAACGGCTAAAAAAATAAACTCAAAAAATGATATATCAAATTCTTTAGGCAACATAATTGGTAGTAATAAAATAAAAGTTGTTGACAATTACATTGCGGTTAAAGGCGAATCGGTGATGCAGGGTTATTTTAATCAACATACTGATTATACAACCGACGGTTATTTTGTTACCGAAGACATAGGTTTTATTGATTCAAATAATGAATTGATTATTGAAGGCAGAAGAGAAGATATAATTATTTCCGGAGGCGAAAATATTAGTCTTAGAGAAATAGAAAACCTTGTAACGGAATTTTACAAAATTGAAGATGCTGTTGTTATCGGCTTAGAGGATGATGAGTGGGGAGAAATTGTTGCTGTTGTTGTTGTTTCACTTGATAATGAAATATTCCCGTTGACTGAACTTAACAATTTTTTATCCGGTAAAATTGCCAAATATAAATTACCAAAAAAATT
>DRJC01000301.1 GCA_011052365.1 Ignavibacteria bacterium | reverse complement strand
TAAGTTTCGAAAATCCTCTCTTTATAAACGGCAAATTTGTAATCCAGCGGCGCCATCGTTCCGTCCGAAAGCAATAATACTTCATCTACTTTTCCGCGTAAATATCCGTTGGTAAGGTATTGATCGGTGTATTTTTCGACGGCGCCGGTTTTTTTCCGCAAATACTCCCGGTTTCTAACCAGCTTCAGCTCGTGAATCTGTCTCCCTTTTTGAATTTTGTAATGCCGCTCTTCGTATTGAGGTATGCTCAAAACATACTCGAAATAGGTAAATCGCGGGCAGTACAAATACTCAATGATATGTGATGGTGTAACTGACATTAGAAAAACAGGGCTTTTACTTCGTCGGTAACTAATTTCTTATCAAAGGCCTGGCCAAGTAATGCAGTTTGCCTCATCTCGTTTTTACTCATGGGAAAAATATAAACAGAGTCTGTTTCCTCGTCGATAAGTTCCTCTACCTGAAGTTGCAGGCTGTCTTTCTCGTTGGCTTCTATGTTGCCGAGAAATACCGAATATTGTACTCTGTAAAGACCCGCCAGCTTGCAAAGTTTAGCTGTCCGGGTGCGGGGTTTGTCTTTTTTAATATCGTATAATACCCAAATTATCATTACTTTTTGATTAGTTGATTTGCAAAATTGTGAGCGGCAAGCTGCAGGGCATTTCCCCGTGTTTGGTTCCGGTTTTTGTATCGGAATTTGTCTTCATCGAAAAATTTGAAAAAATGCTGTACCAAAAGATTTTTACCTTCGGCATTCAAACTGTAGCCCTGTGCAATCTTATCGCAATGTTTGTCATTAACCTTTTTGGCAGAAAAGAGTTTAAATATAACTTCATCGGCAATAATCCGGTAAGGCTCAATAAAATCGAAAACCATACTTTTGGTGTTATAATCATCACGGTGCATAAATCCGAGATATGGATCGATGCCTGCTATGATAAGCGCTTTTTCAACCCGGCTGTAAAGTATGCCGTAAGCATAATTCAAAAACGCATTAAAAGGATCTTTGGCCGGCCTGAAGCTGCGCCCGTCAAACTGATATCGCTTGTCAAGCAGACTGCTGACTGTTTGAAAATAAATACGTCCGGCTGTGCCTTCATATCCGCGTAAGCTGGCTTCTATTTCATCGATCTTACCGGAGTTAATTTCTTCGATTTTCTTGCGCATATTTTCAATTTTGTCCGCCTGTTCCTGAATATACTCTGCTTTGGCACTACGGTTTTTTTTCAACCTTTTTAGTAATTCCAACTGGTTGGCAACTTTTTCCGAAAGCCAGCTTTTGATCCAGAAAACAGCACGTTGATCCATGCTGGCTTCTAATTGGGTTTTCCTGATGCGTGTGGTGCTGCCGGGCTTGCTGTGCCAAAATCTTCCGACCGGTTTGCCATCGTATTCAAAAACAACAATATCTATGTTGTTTTTCAAAGCGAGAATAATGGCATCGGTGCTAATGGCAGAACCCTTGCTCAGCAATATGGAAGTAACTTTTTGAGAGGCAAAATGGTGTTTTTGCTCCAAACCATCCTTCTTAACGCGTATTTCAAAAAGTTCATCCTTGACGTGCACGTAAGTTCCGTAAGTGTTGATAACAAGTTGCATAATATTTATAGTTTTATTGCCGGAATGAAATCGCTTTCGTTTTCAGTCATATAGGAAATAAACTTTAAGGGTATTCCGGGGTAAGTATTGATAAACTTATTGTATTTGGTTGTTTTAAGATTAGCTGATCCGAATTTTACTTCCAGGGCAAAAGAATTACCCATAGCCGGAGTAACTACAAAATCTACTTCCTTTTGGTCGCCGGTACGCCAAAACTTAATTTCTTCTTCCCTGTGCATTTCCATTAAACGGATGAAAATATAATTTTCAAGCAATTGTCCTCTGTCGGGACGATTGTAGATATTGATAAAATTGCCAATAAGTATATTCCTTAATCCCAAATCATTAAAAAAGGTTTTGGGCATTTTTAATAATTCCTTTTTTAAATTTCTGTGAAAAGGTTTTATAATTGTAATATGAAAACATTTTTGCAGAACATAGATGTATTTGTCAACCGTTTTGATGTCGATTTTCAATGATTTTGACAGCTCAAATTTATTGAGAAGGTTGCTCGTTTGCAATGCAAGAACAAACATCAATTCATAAAACTTTTGCTCGTTTTCTACTTTTGATTCAAAAATGTCTCTTTTTATGTAAGCATTTTTTATTTCTTCGAGCAGTGATATCTTTTCTTCTCTATTGTCCGTTAACGCTACTTCGGGATAACCGCCAAAAAGGAGATAATCATCGAACATATCCTTTATTTCGTTGTAATGCAGCGAGATGTAATGGTTGTCTTTACGCATTTGGCTCAATTCATCTCTCAGGTGTAGCCTGTCATTAAAAATTAGAAATTCTTCGAAACTCAATGTGTGCAAGATGAAAATTCTTTTTCGGCCTGCGAGGGAATCTTTAAATTTCTTATCCAAATAAAACGAACTGCTTCCGGTTGCTATAATTTTTAAATGCGGATTATAAGTGTCGTATAGGTATTTTAAGAAATTGGAAGGATTGGCAGCATATTGCACTTCATCAATAAGGAAATAGTAAGGTTCTTTTTGTTTTTCGAACAATGGATTTTTCGGGCGTTGGGTAAACTGGAAAATATTTTCCGGATCTTTGTTTATCTTTCGCAATACGTCTTCTTTCTCAAAGCTGATAAACCATACCTTTTTTCCTTCTTTTTGCAAATGCCCGAACAGCTGTTTTAAAATGGTTGTCTTTCCGGTTTGCCGTGCGCCTGTTATTATGGTAAACTCCTTTCTTTGCAGGTGCCTTAAAATCCCGACATAAATGGTTCTTTGCTTTATCATGTTTGTTACAGTGCTTATATTTCAGCACAAATATAATAATTTTCTGATATTATTGGGATAGTCATCCCAAAATTATCGTATTATTTAGGGGTGGCTGTCTGTAAAATATCCGGTAGTTTCATCATAAAAGCATCAGTTTACCCGGATAATTGTTCCAAATCCCCGCGAAACGGCTTTGCCAATGCCTGCAAAGTCAGGCAAAACGGCATTGCACACAAAACCGCCGCTGAAAGCCAACATTTTTTGTCCTTTGAATTGCGTGTAATGCTCTTCTGTGCTAAGTTTTAACATAATATTTTGTTTTGCCCAAAAGTCAATCCCTTTGTAAAAGCTCAGAATGTTTCCTTTTAGTATTGATTGAAGAAGCTTTTGCTTTTCGTCTTGACCGGCATCAAGGTATTTGCGGTAATTGCTTTCGTTGAGCCCCATCCAAAGTGTAACAAAACGGTACTCGAGAAGTTCGTCCGTATCATCAATATTAACGATTCTGTTTTCAATATTTTTCGATAATACCGGATAGATGTCTCCCTCGATATCAAGTTCTTTTATTTTCAGGAAAAGCTGTATCAGCAGCTTACCGCCTTCGCCGAAACCCACAAGGTGGGGAATACCGTCAATCACTTTGTATTGAACCATAGGATAGGCGTAGCGCAGACTTCCATCGGCAAAATG
>DRJC01000300.1 GCA_011052365.1 Ignavibacteria bacterium | reverse complement strand
CGAATGCAGTTGAATTTTGGAATCTTGTATTTGTGTGGCGTAAATAAAGAAGTTATAACTTACGTAATGACATCGAAGCCAAATGACATAATAACAGCAAAGCCAATTAGCATAAAACAATGTTCGCAGCTTGCCTGGTGACAGGAATGGAGTTAAAATATAAAAAACCCCCGATATTATCTTTAACTCTATTCAAAAAAAAAGGATTCCAAAAAATTGGAATCCTTTGTAAAGAAAAATCAGATTAAATTATCTAACCTTAAATTCAATTCTTCTGTTAAATGCTCTGCCGGTTGCAGTACTGTTATCCATAATAGGACTAGCTTCACCGTAACCAACCGCTGTTAATCTACTTGCAGCAACACCTTTTGCTATTAAGTAATCTCTAACAGCATTGGCTCTTTTCTGCGATAATTTTTGATTATATTTTTCAGAACCGGTATTATCTGTGTAACCTTGAACCTCTATGTTCAAATCAGGATGTGATAAAAGTATCTCAGCAGCATTGTAAAGTATAGGCATACTTTCAGGGCGTAAAGTTGATTTATTGAAATCAAAATTAACACCAACTAAATACCAGTTTTCAACAGCACCTGTTGATTGATATTTTTTAACAATATCTTCAATTCTATCATAGTCAACCGTAGTAGGTTCCGTAGCATATTTCTTAATCATTGATTCGATTCTGTCGTAATCAACGTTATCTTTAATACCGGTGTAAAGATCATTTAATTTTGAAACAGGACCTTTTTTGAAGTAATAAACAAGACCAAAATCAAATGTCATATAAGAATCATTATTACCGCTGAAAATACCACCGCTACCGCTGGAAGTGCCGAATAATCCATCAAACCCGGTAGAGGCAACATTATGATAGGCAAGTTCTGTTTTTAAACGCCACTCTTTACCTACTGTCCATTCAGAACCAAAAATAAGATTAACTTGATAATCGGCTTTACCTCCATTTAGTGAAGGAGATGGAGAGTTGCTTATACTTTGTGCAAATCCACCGGCTCCAAAACCAAAATATGGAGAAATAGGTTCGCTCGGTACAAAATAGTATATTAAATCAAAATCACCGCCGAACATATTATTTTTAACAGTTACACCTGTAGGACTTCCTACATGACCTTGTAAATGAGTATAGTTGATCTTTAATCTTAAGCCAACGTGTTCTGAAAAGTTTCTTTGTATACTGGCGAAACCACCAAAGTTTGGTAATCCCTCAACCACACTTAAGTTAGTACTTAAATATCTGGGATAAATACCACCAAATCCAAATGACCAGCTATCCTGAGAAAGCCAACCGTATTTTGAATTTGTTTGTGCAAAACTACTACTTGCTAACAATACAGTGATTGCCAAAGTAAAAAGTAAAAATAATTTTTTCATATAACCTCCCAAATCAAATATTAAAAAACCGTCTAAGTTATTAATTATAATATTAAAAATATAACGTTTTCTAATAAAAGAAGCAATCAAAATATATTTATTTTATTATATAATAATATCTTAAAGGAATCAGTTAAATTAGCCCTATAAATTAAAAAAAGAGCTGATTAATTAATCAGCTCTTTTTAAAAGTTTTTAATAAAGTACAAAATACTTATTTCATCAAGATCATTTTTTTCGCTTGTATGAATTTACTACCATCAACACCCGTAGCTATTATTCTGTAAAAGTATAAACCGCTAGCTAAATTAGAAGCATTAAATTGAACAGATTTAAAACCCGCCGAAAAAGAACCATTAACCAAATTGGTAACCCTTTGACCTAAACTATTGTAAATATTTATAGATACTTGGGAACTTACCTTTAACGCAAAGTTAATAGTTGTTGACGGATTAAAAGGATTCGGATAATTTTGATTTAGTTCATAACTATCCGGTATTTTACTTCCAATATCTTCTACATCTGTTACAATAGATACACTGCCATCAACAAAAGTTATGTTGAATGGTGTACTGTTTATATCGGTAAGTTCGTTCGTACCTGTAAAACCAACTGTACTGGTGCCTCCCTTATATAAAAATTGAAGATCAAACAGCTTATCTGTGATAGTAACCTTAGTAGTACTAAACCAAGCAATAGCAATAACTCCATTTGTAGAATCAATATTAGCAGTATATACACCAACACTTTCAAAAGGATTGTTCTGAATGGCTTGATATTGTAATACACTTGTATCGTAACTTATATGCATTGTCAAAGAATAAACTTCAAGTGATCCGGAATTAACCGGAAGTAAAACAACTGTATTGGCAGTGACATTCGTATCAGGTATACTTATTGTGGTTTGTGCTTTTAGTGCTACAGTAAAGAACAAAAGTAAACTCAATAAAGAAACTATTTTTTTCATTTTTCCCTCATAATAAAATATTTTATTTTTAGTAAATATAAAAAAAAGAGCTGATAAAATCAGCTCTCTTTAAAGTTCTAAATAAAGTATAAAATACTATTTCATCAGAATCATCTTTTTCGCTTGTATAAATTTACTACCATCAACGCCCGTAGCTATTATTCTGTAAAAGTATATACCACTTGCTAATTTTGAAGCATTGAATTGAATCGTTTTAAAACCTGCTGAAAAAGAACCATTAACCAAGGATGCTACCTTTTGACCTAAATTATTATAAATATTTATAGATACTTGGGAAGTTACCTTTAATGCAAAGTTAATAGTAGTTGAAGGATTAAAAGGATTAGGATAATTTTGAGCTAATTCATAATTATCGGGTATTTTGCTGTTAATATTTTCTACATCTGTAACTACATCAATTTTACCACTAATTAGATTAATGGAAATATTTGCTCCATTAAGATCAGTAAACTGATCAGCAGTCAATGTTAAATCTGTTGATTGTGCTCCACCGTGATACTTAAAAACAACATCGGCAAATTTGCCGTTTGTTATATTTACAGCAGTAGTGCTAAACCAGGCAATATTTACTACGCCATTTGAAGCATTTGCAGAAGCAGTACCTGAAATAACATTGTCAACACTTACAAAATCAACAACAGTAGCATCATAAGCAATATGTATTGTAAACGAAGCAAGATTGGTTATTGAAATAGCATTTAAAGGAACATTAACATTAGTTCCGTTTATAGCAGTAGCAACAGTAGCTAAACTAAAAGTTGCACTTGTTTTACTTACTTTACCATTTGTAAAATTAGTGGTTAAAGTTACACCGGGAACATCTGTAATATTAGAAGTCTGATCAAATACTAAATCAGTGCTTCCGCCTTTTACAATAAATTTAAGTTTTGCAAGCACGGTTCCATCACTAAAAGTAGCACCGGCTGTACTAAACATAGCTAAATTTATTTGACCGGTGGGAGTTCCAACAGTAAACCCAACAACATCATTAGTTACACCAATAAATTCTGCTGCAGTTGAGCTGTAAGAGATTTTAAAGGTCATTGAACCAATATCTTTCAAACTATTTCCCTTTAAGTCTACCGACACTGTATCACCTATAGCGCCCATAACACTACTTAAACTAACAGCTAAGGGCAAAGCAGATACACTACCGTTTACAAACGTTATGTTGTAAGCCGTGCTGTTTTCATCTGTAATTTCGTTCGTCCCTGTAAAGCTAACAGCGCTTGTACCCCCTTTATATAGAAATTGTAAATCAAACAATTTATTGGTGATATCAACCTTTGTTGTACTAAACCAAGCTATAGATATAAGTCCGTTTGCTGAATCAACATTTAGGATAAAATTACCAGTAAAAGGATTGCTATTTATCGCTTGATATTCCAGTACACTCGGATCATAACTTATATGCATGGTTAACGAATAAACAGACAATGCCGCCCCCGAAGTAACAGGGAGTTGCACAACTGAATTCGCAGACACATTTGTGTTAGCTATGCTAACGGTGGTTTGCGCTTTTAATGCTACAGTGAAGAACAATAGTAAACTCAAAAATGAGATTATTTTCTTCATAATTTCCTCACAATTAAAAAAATTAATTAAATTATAAAATCAGAGGGACTTAAAAGTCCCTCTGAAAAGAATATTATGGAATTATTTGAGTAAGATCATTTTTTTAGTTTTAAGGAAGCTTTTAGCACCTTCTACCCTTAAACTATAGAAATAGATTCCACTTGCAAGATTTGTTGCATTCCACCTTGTTTTATAACTACCGGCTTCAACTACTTGATTGTTTATCAATGTTTTTACTACTTGACCTAATGTATTATAGATAGTCAATGTTACATTACCTTTTACAGGTAATTGATATTCAATAATAGTTGATGGGTTAAACGGATTCGGATAATTCTGACTTAATGCAAATACTGATGGTATTGCTACCTCAGCTTGTGACATATTCACGCTTGCGTCAGCCATGTTTTTTCCAATAGCGTTAACTATTTCACCGTTAGTTAAAGTTAAACCGGCACTTGTAGATTTTGCAAATGCTTTAGTAGCTTTGAATACCAATATAATAGATGGTGTTTCACCGTCTTTCAACGATTTTTCACCGGGCATTTTAGCCCAAGCTACTGATATTTTGCCATTCTTTGCATAAGAAATAACATCTACATTTGATTTAACCGATTTGAATGTCATCATCTGTACCGGGTAAGTAAACCTTAATGTGAACGCACCGACTTTTTGTGCTGCATTTAAGGTTACCGGTAATTTGAATTCTGAATTCGGACTTATT
Source organism: Ignavibacteria bacterium (assembly GCA_011052365.1). GTDB lineage: Bacteria > Bacteroidota > Ignavibacteria > Ignavibacteriales > Ignavibacteriaceae. The sequence continues at coordinate 2,320 of DRJC01000300.1, read as the reverse complement.
TTTATGTTCTTTCCGTTTATAACCGATACTTTGGATTTCTTAGGTAATGTTGTTGCACTTTCGTTAACATCACCGGCAGCAATACCTTTGAAATTAGCAGTAACACTTGCACCGGCAACTGCAACAGTTTTAGTTTCAAACTGCCAGTCGGAAATAGTAAAGCTTGAAATTGCTCCTACTACTCTTCTAAGTATCTGCAAAGCATCACCTGCAGTTACATTTCCGTCACCGGTTACATCAGCAGCTAATTTTTGATTAGCTGTAAGTGTAACAGCACTAACTGAATATCTTGCTGCTAATAAAGCATCTGATGCAAGTACTGCGTTTGAAGGCCAGCCTGTAGTTTTGGTTGCAGTCAATGTATAACTGGTTCCACCGGTTACACCCGTAATGCTGTAATCTCCTGTAGCATCTGTAATAGCTGTACCGGCTACAGTAGATCCGTTCATTAACTTGACTGTTGCTCCTACAATTGGAGTGTTACTTGTGTTATCATAAGTAACCTTACCTGCAACTGTAATAACTCCTATTTTAATCGTTATTATTGCTTGTGTTGTTATAGGAGTTGATTTTCCATCTGTTGCTGAAACCTGAATAATAACAGGGAACTGTGAAGCTGTTTGTGGAGCCCAAGTAAAGACACCGGTTGCAGCATTCAAATTAGCATCTGAAGGATGGTTACCTACAAATGCATAAGTAATTGCGTCGTTATCCAAATCATCTGCTTTGTAATTCTGTTTAAGTGTATCACCTACAAATATAGTTTGAGGTGTTGCCATTTCGCCACCGGCTGCCCATGTTGGTGGTCTGTTTGCTACTACCGTTATTGAAGCTACCGGAGCATTTACAGTAACTTTACCATCTGTTACGGCAATTGCAAATGTAAATGTTTTTCCGGCATCGGCTGTAGCAGATTGCCAGCTGAAAGCACCTGTTGAAGCATCAATAGTTGCAGCATTTACCGGTGCGCCTGTTGTAGCTGTTATAGAGAATGTTAATGCATCGCCATCTGCGTCAGTAGCTGTGTAAGTTGAGTCTACTGCATCACCGGTTTTAATGTTGCCTGAACCCATAGTCTTAGTAAATACAGGTGCAGCGTTAACATCCGTTACTGTTATAGAAAGAGTAATTGTTGAAGTAGCACCCTGACTGTCGGTAGTTTTTAATACCGCTGTGTAAGGGGTTGTGCTTGCATCAGTACCGGTTGGTTTAATTGTTACCGTACCGCTATCTACTTTACCTGTTGCATTTGCATAAGTTACAAATGAAGGTCCACTCATTAATTCAATCTTTGTAATTGTTGTATTAACTGAATTTGATAAAGTTTTAACAGGAATAAATAGAGAATCTTTTTCCGGTACAGTATATGCCAATGTAGTCGGCAAGTTGAATACCGGTAAAGTAGCAGGAGCACCTATTGTAAAGAATGCTTTCTGTGCAATTGCACTACCGAGTGAACCTCTATCTCTTACGGTTAACATTGTGTCACCGGGAGCAGGAACATTGATAGACATTGCATTACTATAGGTTGCATTGTTACCTTCAATAACCCATCCGTTAACCGAAACGTTACCGTCGAATCTTCTTATTATTCTTAAATCATTATGATTCTGTAAAGGTTTCTGAAGATTTGTACCTTGAAGTTCCAAATCGAATACTTGACTTGCACCTAAACTTGTAGTTGCTTCAATTAACCAAGAATAAGGTGCTTTTGTACCGATCCAATTTGTCTTTGAAGGATCAGAAGCTTGTGTTCCACCATTTAACGGGAAGTTTTTTACTCCCGTTGGTTCACTGTCAATGTGTGACACAATTATTGTTGTTGGAGCTATTGTAGCATTACCGGCTGTAAATGTAATTGCAGCAGGTCTGTAATCTCCGTTTAATGCACCAACAGGCCATTCTGATCTACCTATTGTTCCGGCAGGTATAAACACGCCTAATCTACCTACTACATGAGCAACATTAAGAATGTTGGCAGGGTTTCTTAAATAACCAAGATTGGTTATAATACCACCAAGCACTGTTGCTTGAAGAGTTAGTAATGCAGGATTAACCATATTTACTATACCTCTTGTAAGGGTTAGTAAACCGGCAGGAGAAACACCAACAGCAGGAGCAAGTGTTAAATTACCGCCTGAAACCGTTATAGCTTTATCTGCTGATTTTGTTACAGTGAAATTATTTATTGTTCTGTTTCCAGGTAGAGTAACAGTTTGAGCGTTAGCTCCTGTAAATACAAGATTCAACCAAGTATTTGTTAAAGTACCTGTAAAAGTTAAGTTGTTTGGTGTATTAACAGTTGCTGGAGTAGGAACTG
>DRJC01000299.1 GCA_011052365.1 Ignavibacteria bacterium | reverse complement strand
TTACATCTTTAAAAATTGATTCGACAGGTACATTCAATTATAAAATAAAAGCCGTTAGAAATTCCTTTAAATATTATGCTTCCGCCAAAGACATATACAGTAAGGAATATGAAATTAAAGTTATCAATAGACCCATTGTTAAAAATTTGGAATTAAAAATTTCTCCACCCGCTTATTCCAAACTACCCGTTACAATCCAAAAAGATAACGGAAACATAATTGCCCTGAAAGGTTCTAAAATAAGGATCAATGTAACTTCAACTAAAGAGATTGGTAGTGCTTATTTAGAATTCAAAAATCAAAACAAACTTAATTTAATTTCAAAATCAGATAAGGCTGAAGGAGATTTTAATATAAAAGAAAACGGCACATATAGAATAATCTTAACCGATAAAACCGGGAACAAAAATCAATCACCGATAAGCTACGAAATAACAACCCAAACCGATGAGTACCCGGGAATAGAGTTAATCTCACCGCAGAATGATGTGTCTCTTTCAATAGATAACAGAATTCCTTTGCTGTTAAAAATTAACGATGACTTCGGGTTTTCTAATTTAAAATTGAAATATCAAATTATTTCTTTAAATGTTTCGCAAAGCGATGCGAACAATTTACATTCGATTGACATACCGTTTAATAAAAAAAATAATATCGAAGAAATAAATTATATATGGAATTTATTCGATCTAGACTTATCCTCAAATAATATGCTTAGCTTTTACATCGAAGTTTTTGATAACGATTTTGTAAGCGGACCAAAATCTGCAAAAACAAAAGTGATTAGAGTTCGTGTTCCTTCTTTGAATGAACTGTTAACACAAACGGATAAGACTTACAAGAGTTCGGTTGTCAACCTGAAAGAGACATTAAAGAAAGCGGAAGAGCTGCAGAAGAATCTTCAAAAAATCTCACAGAATTTAAAAAAGAACAAAAAGAAAATTGATTGGAAAGAGCAAAGCACTTTAAAACAAGCGGCTAAAAAATTCAAAGACCTTCAAAAAAAAGCGGGAAAGATTGCTGATGATCTAAGAAAAATGAAAGAAAAACTGAAGCAGAATAATTTGCTTTCAGGCGAAACACTAAAAAAATACTTAGAATTGCAAAAACTAATGGATTCTTTTTCAAATGAGGAAATGAAAAAAGCTCTTGAGAAGATGCAGAACCTTCTCTCAACATTGGACAGAAAAAAAATACAGGACGCTTTAAAGAATTTTAAATTCAACGAAGAACAATTTAAAAACAGCATCGAAAGAACGCTCAATCTTTTAAAACGAATTAAGGTAGCACAAAAAATAGACGAACTTTTAACCCGTACAAAAGATATCGAAAAGAAAGAAAAAGATATTAAAAATAATACGTCTAAAAGCAGCCCGGATAAAAACAAACAACTTGCAAAAAAACAAAAGCAGGTTACCAAGTCACTTGAGGATTTTAAGAAGGAATTAGATAAATTAAATAAACTAATGAAAGAACTCTCCGATATGCCGAAGGAATCCCTGGACTCTCTTAGAAATGAATTTAGCAAACAGAAGAATAAAGAGTTATCCGAAAAGATTTCCAAAAAATTGCAGAAGAATAAGAATCAAGATGCTTTACAATTTCAGCAGCAGCTTTCAAAAAATATGAAAAAAACGCGAAGCATGGTTTCACAACTTCAAAAAGAAATGAGGCAAAAAAATCAAATGGAAACATTTGTTGAGATGATGAAAAGTCTTGATAATTTAATTTCGCTTTCGAAAGAAGAAGAAAGCCTCAACACAAAGACAAAAACTAATACCGGGAATCTATCTTCATTTAGGAAGGGTGCCGAAAAACAAAATGAACTGATCAAAAGTCTTAACAGGGTAATGCAACAATTAAGCAAACTCTCTCAAAAGACTTTTGCAATTACTCCGGAAATGGGTAAGGCTTTGGGTGATGCAAGAAGGAATATGCTTGGCTCAATTGAATCTTTACAAAACAGAAACGGTTATCTTTCTTCCAATAAACAACTGCAGGCAATGAGTTCTTTAAATGATGCTTCGGCTTTATTAAAATCATCTTTAGAATCGATGATGAAAGGCGGCGGTAAGGGCGGGATGCCGTCGCTTATGCAGCAGCTGGGACAAATGGCACAGCAGCAAATGAATTTAAATAATTTAACCAAAATGTTACAACAGCACAACGGTAAATTTACACAACAGCAGTTGTCACAATTACAAAGATTGCAGCAACAGCAGGAAGCAATTAGTAAATCTTTGCAAGAGCTGAACAAGGAAGCAAAAGCTTCGGGTAAGTCAAAAGCTCTTGCTGCCGACCTGGATGAGATTCTTAAACAAATGCAGGAAGTTGTTACAAATATGAACAACACACAATTTGACGATAATGTTGTACAAACCCAGGAACGAATATTATCTAAACTGCTCGATGCACAACGTTCTGTTAATGAAAGAGACTATGAAAAAAGAAGAGAGTCATTTACAGGAAAAGATGTAATAAGACAATCTCCAAATAATCTTACCTTGGATGAACAAAGAAAAAATGCACTAAGGGACGAATTGTTAAAAGCTATAAATGAGGGTTACAATAAAGATTACGAAGAATTAATTAAAAAATATTTTGAGCAGTTGGAGAAAGGTAAAGTAAAATGAGAAACGAAAGATGATATACAATTCCCAAATTAGTTTATTTAATAATTACTACACGTACCATTCTCTTATTTATTAAAGATGACATCCCGGCTGTGGG
>DRJC01000298.1 GCA_011052365.1 Ignavibacteria bacterium | reverse complement strand
GGAGAAGTTAACTGTTTAGGAAATATTTTTAAATGGTTAAATTGTTGTATTGTTATATGGTTAAATGGTTGTATTGTTAAATTGTTATATGGTTATATGGTTAAATTGTTATATTGTTAAATGGTTATACTATTAAGACAAGATAAAAGCAATACAACAATACAACAATACAGCAATACAGCAATACAGCAATAAAATAATAATAAAATGAATACATCAAAAATAAGATCTGACTGCGAATTTAATATTGAAATAAAAAAATCCGGCGGTTTAAAAATTACCGTTAACAGCAAAGTATCTGCAATGTACGGGAAATCAATAATCAAGCAGATTAAAGAAATGTGTGAATTCTTTGAAATTAAAAACGCACATATCCTGCTTGAAGATTACGGTGCACTTCCTTTCGTCATTGCTGCCCGCTTTGAATATGCCGTTAAAAAATTAAACCCGGAAGTTCAAAAAGAATACCTATTCCCCTCAATAAAAGAAAATTTATCAAAAACTAAAATGAACCGGTTGAGAAGAAGCAGGCTGTATTTGCCGGGGAATCAACCCAAATTTTTTATCAATGCGGGATTGCATAAACCTGACTGTATAATTTTGGATTTGGAAGACAGCGTTGCACCTTCAGAAAAAGATGCTGCAAAATTATTGGTGAGAAATGCATTGAGAAGTGTTAACTTTTACGGTTCGGAAAGAATGGTTAGAATAAACCAATTGCCAACAGGAATAGATGATTTGAAATATATTGTCCCTCACAACGTGCAGGTTATTTTAATACCAAAGTGTGAACTTGAAGAACAGGTTAAAGAAGTTGAAGACGAAGTAAAACGTTTGAAAAAATCATTCGGAATTAAAAACGATATTTATCTTATGCCCATAATTGAAAGCGCATTGGGAGTAATAAACGCTTATAAAATTGCTTCGGCATCAAAACTTAATTGTGCTTTAACCATAGGACTTGAAGACTACACGGCAGACATAGGCACGCAAAGAACCGAGGAAGGAAAAGAAAGCTTATTCGCCCGTTCAATGATAGTCAATGCAGCAAAAGCTGCCGGCATTCAAGCAATTGACACGGTATATTCCGACGTAAGTAATATGGAAGGTTTAAGAGAAAATGTATTGGAAGCAAAGTCTCTCGGATTTGAAGGAAAGGGCTGTATTCACCCAAGACAAATACAAGTGGTACACGAGGCTTTCGCCCCCACTGAAAAAGAAATTGAAAAAGCAAAGCAAATTGTAAAGGCTTTTAATGAAGCCGAAAAGCAGGGACTTGGAGTTGTTTCTCTCGGAAGTAAAATGATAGACCTTCCGGTAGTTAAAAGGGCATTAAAAGTTATGGAATTAGTGAATCGGTTAAATGGTTAGTTCTTCAAAATAGGGGTTAAATTGTTTTACTGTTGAATTGTTTTATTGTTGTATTGTTGTACTGTTGTATTGTTGAAAAAAATTGTTCTATTTAACTAATGTTTTTTTTAAAAAGAGGGTATAATAAAATGAATGATGAAATTAAATATCTATCGCTCAATGATATTGAAGCATATAAAATTGCTTTTAATTTAAGTAATCTTGTTTGGGACATTATTTTAAAATGGGATTATTTTGCAAAGGATACAGTCGGTAAACAATTTGTAAGATCAGTTGATTCCATTTCAGCTAATATTGCAGAAGGTTTTGGACGTTATCATAAAAAAGATAAAATAAAATTTTACAGATACAGTTATGGTTCTCTTTTTGAGTCTTTGGATTGGGTTGAAAAATCAAAAACACGAAATTTAGTAACCGTGAAAGAATATGATTATATAAATAACGAATTACAAAAACTACCAAAATCAATACATCATTTAATTAACTATACAAATACAAAACTAAAATTTTAGATTAGAATAAAATTTAAATAAACAATATATCACCACAACAATAAAACAATACAGCGATAGAACAATAAAGCAATAGAACAATAAAACAATAAAACAATACAGCAATAAAACAATATAACAGATGAAATTAATAAAAAACGCAGCCGGACGCTTAGTACCGAAAGAAGTAAACGGACAAAAACAAATTCCTTTCCAGGGCGTGAATAAACATATACCCAAAGGCAATAAAATTAGTGCACCGATACGGAGTTGTGTTAACTATCCGTGGGATGGAAATAAACTGGTAAAAAATCTGAAAGAAGCTCTTATAAAAGCAGGATTAAAAAACGGGATGACGATCTCCACCCACCACCATTTACGAAACGGAGATGAGCTTACAAATCTTCTGTTTGACACAATTAAAAAAATGGGTGTTAAAAACATACGCTGGTTTCCGAGTGCTTCATTCCCTGTACACAGTCATTTAATTAAATATTTGGAAGACGGTACTATTCACCACATCGAAGGAAGTATGAACGGTCCTTTAGGCAGATTTGCATCCGAAGGAAAAATGAAAGGTGTGGGTGTTCTGCGTTCGCACGGAGGAAGATATTCTGCTGTGCAGGACGGTGAAGTTAATATTGATATTGCCGTTATTGCTTCACCAACCGCCGACCCTTTCGGGAACGCTAACGGGGTTACGGGAAAATCAGCCTGCGGACTTTTGGGTTTTGCTTTGGCTGATTCGGAATATGCCGGTAACGTGATAGTTGTTACGGACAATCTTGTTCCCTTCCCTTGCGTACCCTGGCAGATTCAAGGAAACAATGTTGATTACGTGGTTCAAGTAAATTCATTGGGTGATTCGTCAAAAATTGTTTCCGGTACAACCCAAGTAACTAAATCTCCCGATAGACTTCTGATTGCTGAATACGTTGCTCAATTCGTAGATGAAGCAGGTATAATGAAAGACGGGTTTTCACTCCAAGCCGGAGCCGGGGGAACAAATCTTGCCTTCCTTCTTTACTTAAAAGAGAGAATGAAAAAAAGAAATGTTAAAGCAAGATTTATGCGCGGCGGCAGCACAAAATATCTTGTTGAAACACTCGAAGAAGGTTTAACCGATTACATACTTGACGGACAAACTTTTGACCTTGAAGGTGTGAGAAGTATGAGAGAAAATCCGAACCACGTAAATACTAGTCCGTTTACAAGTTATAATTTTCACGGTAAAGGTAATTTTGCATCAATGGTTGATGTAGCTGTTTTAGGAGCCACGGAAGTTGATGTTAATTTTAATGCTAATGTTGTAAGTCACTCCGACGGATATTTGCTTCACGGAATCGGCGGTTGGCAAAATTGTCTTTATTCAAAATGTACAATCTTAGCAATCCCCTCTTTCAGAGATAGAATACCCGTTATTATTGATGAAGTTACTACGCTCTGCGGACCGGGAGAATTAATAGACGTAATTATAACAGAACGAGGAATAGCAATAAATCCAAAAAGAAAAGATTTAATAAAAGCTGTTAAAAAATCTAATCTACCTATAAAATCCATCACTCAATTAAAAGATGAAGTTTATGAAATTTGCGGTGGTGCACCGGCAAAACCCAAAGTGGATAAGAATAAAGTAATAGCAATTATCAAATGGGTTGACGGTACTGTGATTGATTCCGTTTTTAAAATAAAGTAAAGCCCCGTTTACACGGAATGAAAGACTAAGTATTTGTCATTAATAAAGAATGATATTTGTTATGCATCACAAATAATATTTAAAAAAAATATTGTAAATACAACGACATAATTTCTTCTTTTTTTAATTCATATTAACATTCAAAATTTATTAAACTCCACAGGTATTTTATGGAACACCTTGTAATAATCGGCAACGGGATAGCCGGAATAACAATAGCAAGAAATGTACGTAAACAACTTGATATGAAAATCACAGTCATTTCAAGCGAATCAAAATATTTTTTCTCTCGTACAGCACTGATGTATATTTACATGGGGCATATGAAATTTGAAGACACAAAACCTTACGAAGATTGGTTTTGGGAAAAGAACAAAATTAATCTGGTTTATGCTCACGTTGATAAAATTGATACCGATAATAAATTGCTGGTTTTAAATAACGGCGAAACTATTAATTATGATAAACTGGTTGTGGCTACCGGCTCGCATTCCAATAAATTCGGTTGGCCCGGACAGGATTTACCCGGCGTCCAAGGTTTGTTTACAATACAAGATTTAGAATTACTTGAAAAAAATACTAAAGACATTAAACACGCTGTAATTATTGGGGGAGGACTGGTCGGAATAGAACTGGCTGAGATGCTTCATTCGAGAAATATTCACGTTACTTTTTTAATAAGAGAAGACTATTACTGGAACAATATCCTGCCTAAAGAAGATTCGCAATTAATATGTAAAGAGATATTACAGAACGGGATCGATTTAATATTAAAAACTAATTTAAAAGAAATTCTATCCGGTAAAGACGGCAGGGTTAGAGCTGTAGTTACCGATAAAGGTGATGAACTTGAATGCCAATTTGTCGGGTTAACTCCGGGTGTTCATCCTAATATTGATGTTGTAAAAGATTCAAAAATTGAAACCGGGAGAGGTGTTCTTGTAAACGAATATTTGGAAACTAATATTCCCGATGTTTATGCAGCCGGTGACTGTATCGAAATAAAAGCAATTAGAGAAGGTGCTCCAAACAGGTTGGAACAACTCTGGTACACAGCCAGAATGCACGGAGAAGCTCTTGCAAAAACAATCTGCGGAAATAGGACAAAGTATGAAAGGGGCATCTGGTTTAATTCAGCTAAATTTTTTGATATAGAATACCAGACATACGGATTTATAAGCAACGTACAACGTGCAGGTGAAAAAACTTTTTTCTGGCAGGATAAAGAAATGAAACATGCTGTTAGAATAGTTTACAAAGAGGATGATAAATCCATTGTAGGAGTAAATGTTTTTGGTATAAGATTAAGGCATAAAGTTTTTGAAAATTGGATAAAAGAAAAGAAGACCGTCGGTTATGTGGTTAACAATTTAAGAAGAGCAAACTTTGATCCCGAATTTTTTAAAAAATATGAACCTGCAATTATAAAAGAATTTAAAAAACAAAATCCGGAAATGGAAGAATCAATCATAACAGAAAAAACTTTTTCTTAAAAGGAAAGAAATGGAACCTCTAATAATTGAAAACTTAAAAATTTATAAGCCTAATAAAAAATTAGAACTTTTAAAAAAGATCGGTTTGTTAATCTTTGGTACCGGTGTTTTAATGCTTTTCGTAAGTTTAACAGGAGCATCGGCTATTGCACCATCGCTATTTCTGTTTTTAAGTATTGGCTTAAGCATTATCGGGGCGTTAACATACTGCATTCCTGTTTACAAAGAAGCACCTCCGGGAATAAAAAACAATAAGATTTTCTTCAGTGATATTACTTCTAAAGGTACAATTGCTTGGTTTGCAGGCGTTATCATTATTGGATTTTATATAGTGATTTATTGGTTCCCTAATTTACTTGTAAACTGGATGAGACTGTTAGACCCAATTAGTTACTCGCTTAGAGGGATCAAAGCAGACCAATGGTTTTTATACGGTACTTTTTACACGTTAGCCGTTTTGGTAATGGGTGTAAGGATGATAATAAAATATAGACACAACCGTTATCAAATAATAAGAACATTGTCAATTATGTTTTTCCAATTTGGATTTGCTTACTTAATTCCGGCTATATTACTTAAACTTAATCAGCCTGAATTTTATTTTAGTTATTTTTGGCCACTTAAATATCAATATCTTTTCCCTGGTACTGTAAAAGGATTATTCAGCAGCGGAGGTATTGGGTACTTTATGGTTTTTTGGGGTGCAGCAATGACATTTATTGCGGTACCTATTCTTACTTATTTCTTCGGTAAAAGATGGTACTGTTCGTGGGTTTGCGGATGTGGCGGATTAGCAGAAACAGCCGGAGACCCATTCAGACATTTATCCAGTAAATCTTTAAAATCCTGGAAAATCGAAAAATGGATGATCTACTCTGTACTTGTTTTTATTATAGTAACAACAGCTTTACTGTGGATAAATTCAGCTTTGGAAGGTGCTGTTTTAGGTGACATATCGTTTACATTTTCAAAAGCATACGGATTTTTTATCGGCTCAATTTTTTCGGGTGTAGTTGCTATGGGGTTTTACCCGATTATGGGCAATAGAATATGGTGCAGATTCGGATGCCCGCTGGCAGCAACTATTGGAATTATTCAACGCTTTAAATCCAGGTTTAGAATTACAACAAACGGTGGTCAATGTATATCCTGCGGAAATTGTTCAACATACTGCGAAATGGGAATTGATGTTCGTGCTTATGCACAAAGAGGAGAAAATATTGTCCGTGCATCCTGTGTGGGCTGTGGAATTTGTGCAGCAGTTTGTCCGAGGGGAGTATTAAAATTAGAGAACGGCGATCCGAACGAAAGATTTAATTTAGTCGATCAATATAAAGATAATTTAAAGTAGAGACGATAGACTTTCCTGTAGCAAGAAGAGATAACGTTTCATTAAATAATTCACCTTACGCAAAATATTAAATATGAATAGCCACGACCTTCAGGGCCTGTTGTAGAACTATCACCAGTGTCATTTCGACCGGAGGGAGAAATCTTTTTTCAACAAAAGTGAAAGATTTCTCAGTCGAAGACTCCTTCGAAATGACAAT
>DRJC01000297.1 GCA_011052365.1 Ignavibacteria bacterium | reverse complement strand
CCTACCTCTGTTGGGTCCTGCACTCCGTTACGGTTTAGGTCTAAGAATTTCTGTCCCGTTATTGTTGCCGGTGGGTTTACAGTAAAACTTACATTATTAACTGTTGTACCAATTGTGTCTATTGAACCGGTAAACATTGTGTCCGATACTGCATCATACTTCCAGCCCGGTGGCAGAAGGGGTTTAAGTGTGTAGCTGCCCAAAGGCACGTTAAAACTGAATTTACCGAGTGCGTCTGTTGTATCTATAAATGTAAGTGTATCGTAAACTACATTGTTTTCTTGTGCCATTATCTCTAAACTAACCGGTATTGGTGTGGGGGGAAGACCGTTTGTACCGGTTATCTTTAACAACTGTTTGGTTTTATTACTTATTTTGCCTAAACCAATTTTATTTAATAATCCTTCTATAAAACCGGCAATTGGTTTTACTACAAATTTTACAAAGGGTACTTTCCCAGTAATTGGAACAAAAATTGTTCTACTAGTACCGCCAACAGCTTCCCAACCTTGTTTCATAACTATTGATATGGTATATGTCTGTAATGGTTCAACATTAAGAAAAAGGAAGGTGCCAAGCGTAACTGAAACTGTGGGGTTACTTCCATTTAATTTTATTACCCAGTTCTTTAACCCGAATAAACTTTGATAAGCTAGTTCGTTTACCGAACCAGAGATTATTCTAGTTAGTAGTATATTACTAATATTAACATTTGTCTTATTTTCACCTGCTTTTAACGTAACGTCATAGTAGCCTCCTCTCATCCAACCGGTTCTTTCTTCTGAAAAAACAGTATATCTTGCCGGAAAAAGATTTGTAAATTGATAAAAACCGGTTGAATCCGTAATAGTAAAAAATGTCGAATCATTAAGAAATACTTTCCAGCCTATTAATGGATCTTCATTAGCATCAAAATGACCATTGCCGTTATCATCTTTAAAGACAATACCCGATATTTTACCTGGGTCCGGTCGATTACCAAAATTTATATTACCAAATACCTCTTGATTAGTTATTTCTACAGTATGTATCCCTATGCCAGATGGAAAAGTCTGAGTCCAATTCGGTTGGGATTCCTCAGATACTGTATAAGTCCCTGGCTTTAATGAATAAAACGCATATCTCCCAGAAGAATCTGTAACATCCGATGGAACATTGCTTAAATTAATTAACCAATATTTAACCACTGGCTCAAGACCTGATAATGGTGGGTCCTGATTATCACGAATACCGTTACCGTTATTATCTTGAAATTTAATGCCTATTATTTTCCCACCTTTGAAAAAATTCCCGAAATCTTTATTGATTAGTGTATCACCAGGAAATACAACAAAGTTATAATTTATTGGTTGAAAAGACTCATTTGGAAAAGATTGCACCCAGCCAGGTTTTTGATTTTCTATTACTTCTACATTGATAGGTATATTTATTTCAAAATTTATTGCAATTGTATATTTACCGGTTGAATCTGTAACTACTTCAATTGTTTTTCCATCATATAATGCTTTAATAGTCCAGCCGGGCATAAATGTATCCACCTCACTTTTACTAAATGATGTATCATAATCATTAAATTTAACACCCATAATAACTGCCGGTAAAGGATGATTTGCAAAAATAGAGGTCGTATCCACATCACCCGGACCAATTGGTACTTGGTATGTACCGTTATTTGCCGGTAAAGTTTGTGCCCAACCTTTTTGTTGTACTTCAAATACACCGTATTGTCCTGCATCAAGGTTTGTAAATGTAAAATTACCTGCAGCATCAGTAACGGTTGAGTCTCCTGTACTTAGCTTTATTGTAAAACCCTGTAAAGGAACATCATTCGAATCAATAATTCCGTTGCCGTTTTTATCCCAATATTTTCTTCCGCCAATTGTACCCAATAATTTTTTATTAGCAAAAATAGAAGTAGTGTCGGTTTGGTTCTCCATAACAGGAACCTGGTATCCGTTTATATTTGTCGGTAGTGTCTGTTCCCATCCAATTTTTTGTATTTCAAATACACCATACTCGCCTACAGGTAAATCGTTAAATATAAAGTTTCCGTTAGCATCAGTAACGGTTGAGTCTCCTGTACTCAATTTTATTGTAAAGCCCTGTAAAGTAACATCATTTGCGTCAATAACCCCGTTACCGTTCTTGTCCCAATATTTTCTTCCGGCAATGTTGCCTACTGCCAAATCACGATGATTGCCGAAATTTACACTATCCCTTTGTTCATTTTCCGTTAGTGTAATGTCATAATTATTTGTACCGGCAGGTAGTGTCCGTGTCCACCCGCTTTGTTCAACTTCAGAGATTTTATGAAGCCCGGGGTTTAATCCGGAAAATACATAATTGCCTAAAGAATCTGTTTTCACTGTATCTTGGTCGCAAATTATTTGCCAGTTGGGTAATCCCAGTTCACCCGCATCCTGAATTCCGTTACTGTTTTTATCTTCAAATTTTCTGCCGGATATTGATGCAGAACTTGTATAGACCATTACGGTTAAAGGGTCATCGCTATAGCCATCCTGAAAAACGACATAAACTTTAATTGAGGAACCACCTTTAACTGAATTAGGTTTTGTTAAATTAGAATTGGAAGATAATGTTAATGAAATATTTTCAACACGACCTGTTGAAAAACCTACTGTACCAACCGGAATCCAGTTTGTGCCGTTATATTTCATTACCGTTGCCTTTGTCCCATTTGCTCCATCATCGTAACCAACATAAGGCGTACCGTTATTCATTTCAAAAGATAGACCGGAAACAGCACCCGAAGAAAAACCAGGAGTACCCACAGATATCCAGTTTGTACCGTCAAATTTTCTTACAGTTGCTTTAAAACCATTTGTTCCATCAATAAAACCGACATAAGGTGTGCCGTTAAATAAATGAATAGTAAAATTACGTACAAACGAACCTGTAAAATTGGCATTACCAACTAACACCCAATTTGTTCCGTCAAATTTCATTACTGTTGCTCTATCACTATTATTGCCTAAACTTCCATCCTGAAATGCCACATAAGGAATTCCGTTATCCACATCGATTGATATTTCATTTATAGCTCCTGCTGTAAAACCGGCATTACCAATAAGCACCCAATTTGTTCCGTCAAATTTCATTACTGTCGCTTTTCTGCCGTTGTTGTTGTCGTCTTGAAATGCCACATAAGGAATTCCGTTTTTCAATTTAACTGTTGTGAAATAAGCACTTGCTGTTGAAAAACCAGGACTACCTACTGACACCCAATTTGTTCCGTCAAATTTCATTACAGTCGCTTTATTGCCATTGGTATCATCAGAATACCCAACATAAAGTGTACCGTTATCTACATCAAATGATGGTCTGTTTGCTCCACCAGTAGAGAACCCCATTGTTCCTACCGGGGCCCAACTTGTTCCGTCAAATTTCATTACTGTGGCTTTATTTCCGTTACCATCATCAGAGTATGCAACATAAGGTGTGCCGTTTATTACTTTTATCGAAGGAGAACCTGGAAAAGTATTAGTAAATTTGGCTGTACCAACCACAGACCACTGAGCGTAACTTGTTGAAATGAATACTAAAGAAAAGAGCATTATTAAAAATAATTTTGTATAACCTTTGTGAAAAACAGACATAAAGGACCTCCGTGTATAAAAAATATTTTCCCTCATAACATATTACACGGACAAACCGGAGATTATTTTTGTTTTTTTTGAAAAAATTATTTTAGATTGGATTTTTTTTACAAGAAACCGGGGGGTTATTTTGCAGTTTATTAGAGAGGCAATTATTGAACAACCATGATTGCTATTTTTTGTAGAGCGAAACTCCGTTTCGCTTGCCTGTAGAAATGTAAATAATGCTAAAAACTAGCGAATCAGGAGATTCGCTCTACACTTTAGATTTTTTTGAAGTATGAGACAATTATAATATAACCACAACTTCTATTTTCTGTAGAGCGAAACTCCGTTTCGCTTGCCTGTAGAAATGTAGATGATGCTAATAAAACAAGCGAATCAGGAGATTCGCTCTACATTTTAGTAAGGCGGCGGATGTATCCGGCCCCTACGGAAATAAATATTATTTCCTTAACAGATGATTAATTATTGTATCCCATCAGATAAAAACCCGCCCAATAAAACGGATGATTTTTGATTTTTGTTTTTCTACTTACAGATACAAATTCTCTTTGTGCAGAATTTAATGCCAGGGCATAAATATTAGGTATGTTTTTATCTCTATATATTAAAAGATATTTATAGAAAAGAGTTATTAATTCTGAAGTAGATTTATCCTCTACGAGCCAAAGCGGTGAAATTACAGATGAAGCACCTGCAGTTATAAATGCCCGGGGAAAGCTTATAATATCGGGTCCGCTTGGGTAAACTTCAAATTTACTCTCGCTTAGCCCGGTCTCACACGCAGTAATTAAAATCAATTTCGCTTTTAATTTCAAAAACAAAATTTCGTTTAATTTAACATTCCGCTCTGAAAATTTTAAATATGACCGAAGAGGATTTTCCGGGTTTATTTTTCCGTGCGAAGCTATGTGGATCAAATCATATTTATCGGCAAGCGAAAATAATTTTTCAGCAGTTGCATTTTCTTCTTTCAGTAATTTAACGGAATTAAATTCAGTTTCATCAATAGCATCTATTTCTTTTTCAGTATAAGGCAGAGAATTCATATCAGGTGCAAATGCCAAAATATTTTTAATCCTATCGTGCTTTTTATTTTTTTTATCCACCAAATAGTTAGCCGATGGAATATAGGACAATATATATTCCTCTGTCAAAAATTTATTATTAGAATCTAAAAGTGAAGAAAAAGGAATGAAATTAATAAATTGATGAGCTGCAATTATTAAATTATCCGTATCGTTTAACAACGATTTTTCCCTTAAAGGTTCTATCAACACATTATATAAATACTTGGAAGGACTTTCCCATAAATTATTTGAAGGCGAGTTTTTGCCCGACAAAATAGCTTCATCAAAAACATCAATAGCTGCAGCCAATTCATTTGATTCAATTTCAAGTTTTATAACTTTAAATTTATCGTGCCTGACTACAAACACATAAACATTATTGTCATTTACAAAATATTCCAACAGAACTTCATTATTTAGAAGTACTTTCATTACATCATTTAATTTATATTTTATCTTGTTGGAATAATTTGAATATGCTTTAGTATTTATTTCTTTCTTTAATAGAAGTTTATTATAAATACTGTCTAATAGAGCTTCTGTTTTTTTATCATACAAATTACTTTTATTGTCAATGTTTTCAATTATTTTAACAATCTGTGAGAATGTATAACTCTTTCCGTTTTTACCGGAATCATTTTCACTATCCCACAACGGAAGAGACCTTTCCTTTTCCATTACATCAAAAGCAGCCGGGTATTTCTTCAATTGAATTAGAGTTTTGATATAATCATTGTAAATTTTAGAACGCATTTTGTGCGTACTTCTTAGTGCGGATTCATAAGCTAATGAAGGATTTACACTCTTTAGATCACTTACGTAAAGTGAATCATAAAATCCTATCAGCTTGGGGAATATTTTCAGAGCTTCTTCCTTTTTGTTTTCCATTGATTTAAGTTTTGCCAATACATATAAGGATTCGGCATAGCCATTTGGTCTATTTAAAGAAAGAGTAATCTTCATAGCTTCTTCAATATTTTTTTGGGCTTCTTTAAACCTGCCTAATTGCATTAAAACATCCGAATAAATAATCATTGAATTTTCAATGCCAACATATATTTTGTTTAATTCACTAAGCTCAAAGCTTTTTCTAAATAATATTGCAGATGTTTTAAATTCTTTTTTTTCATAAGAACTAATAGCTTTTATCCAAATATTATTTATTCTATTTTCAACTGAATAATTAAAGACACTATCTTCTTTTATTTCTGTTAAGTTTACAATAGACTTAGTTCTTAAGCCTACTAAGCTTCTTGAAGCTATTTCTTTACCCCAAGCATAGCCTATTTTTGAACTGAGTTTATAACTTTTTTGACTATAGGAATAAGCAAATTTATATCCATTTTTGTTTTCAGGTAAATCGTATGTTAAAAAATAGTAGCTGTCGGCAAGTCCAATCCGGTCATTTATTTCTTTTCTAATTTGAAATGCCTTTAATTGGTATTTAAGATCTTCAAACCAATTGTCATAATTCCAATATATAAGCCCAATATTACTAAGTGTAGTTGCTTCACCTTTTTTGTCACCACTTAGCCTGTATAAAGCCAAAGCCGGTTTATAATATTTATCAATCACCGAATCTAATTTACCGCTGTACCAATCCAACACGCCCAACTGTCTTAAGGCATTTGCCTGTTCATTTATTGCATTATGCTTTTTTGCCAGGTCCAAACTTTTTTGCTGATAATTTCTCGCTAATCCATATTTGCCAATATTAAATTCCATCAATCCTTTAAGATTTAATATTTGGGAAAATAATATTGGATTATTTATCGGATTAGTATTTGTTGTGATTTCGTTTAAAGCAATTCCGGCAGAGTCAAGTTGGTTTAAATAAAAATAGGTAAACGCTAAATTAAATTTGTTCTTTATATTATTAGAATTCGTTTGTGATATAAGTTTTAAATAAACTTCTCTTGATTTATACAACTCACCCATTTTTAATAAAACGCTGCCGTACAACTCGTTTAATTCAACATCATTCGGATTGTCTTTTAATAATGTTTCTAAAATTAGATTAGATTTTTGTAACTGCCAGTTATCTGCTAATTGTTCAGCTTCTAAAAATCTTTCTTCAAAAGATTTATGGAATGAAAGTATTGAAACAGTTGTGATTATTAGAGAAAGGAATAAAAATGATAATATTTTTTTATTGTTTTTTATAAGTGAAAACATAAAGTTTAGAGCGTTTCTTCGAATTATCGGGGAAAATAATTTCAACCCTCCATAAATACTTTTTGTCAATCTCCATTTTTAAAGAAGAAGGTAACATTAAAGAATTTTTCTTCGATTGCTTTTCCCACAACAATTTACCGTTATCTTTATACAATATAAAGTTGTAGGCTACAGATTTTTTAACTTTTTTCCATTTAAAATTAAGCTCATCAGGTGTTAATAATGCTTCATTTTTAGGTTGGATAATAATTGAATTTTCAATTTTATTTAAATCCCTAAATTTAGACGGGCTGTTATTATAATTAAAGAAGAAGAAATAAACTGTAATTATAATTACTGTAAAAACTCCGGTAAGTGCTAATTTTAGTATAGATGAATTAGACCTGATTTTTTTGGTGGTTATGTTGCTGTCTTTACTTACAATTTCTTCTACTTTCTTTTTTAGTTCTTTACTTATTTTAGGAACTCGAGCTTTTTTAATCCCACTTTCCAACCGGTAAATATCTGCTAATTTTTCAGTACAAGCAGCACAATCAGCCAAATGTTTTTGAACTTCAATGCGCTCTTTTTCAGTTAATTTATTTTCAAGAAATAGAATAATTATTTTATCGTCTGTGTGCATATCTAATTTATTTTTTTTATCTGTTATTTATATTATACGGACATTTTAAAATATTTTTTTATAATTCAACATTTTTTTTCTCTTAAAGTTTCAAATGCCTTCCTTATTATTGAATAAATCTTTTGTTCGGAAAGTGTTTTAAGAATTCCGGCTATCTCTTTAACGCTAAGGTCTTCCCAAAATTTCAACCTGATTATTAATCTTTCTGTTTCATTCAATTCCGAAAGCCATTTTTCCAATAATTTTTCCGACTCGTTAGAATCATTTCGTTCTTCATATTCAGCATATAATTTTTCATCATCATAGCGGATTGTTTTAACCGGAGAATTATTATTATATATGTAATCCCGTGAACGCTTTAAAGATTTTTCTATTAGTGCAATTGATTCGGATATTAAAATTGTTTTATCGTTCTTGTTAATGATATTGCCTATTTCTTCTTCACTATATCCTTTCCAAAAATAAAGTTCAAACACTTTTCTGTCTAATTCGGATAAGGCTAATAAGGCTTTTGGAAATCTTTTCCGACCGTGCATTGCCCTATGTTCGTCAATACATATATTTCTTACAACAACAACCAGCCATGTAGTAAATTTTGGACTTTTCTGTGTGTGGTTTTCTATATATTTTCTTAAGATAGAAAATTTATTCTCTGCAAGTTTTGTACAAACTACAAGATATTTATTCATTACTTCGTCTTTATCTTTTTCTAATTGCCAGATTACTTTTAATATTAAATTTGAAAAACGGCGAAGAAATTCTTTCCAATCCACATCGTGCTCTTCATTTTCATCTAATAGCATTCCAAGAAGATGGGAATTATTAAGAAATAATATGCGGATATTCTTTGCCATAAAATTTATCGGTAATAATAATTGCAAGTAATGAATTGTATGATGAACAATATAAATAATTGTTTGTAATTAGAAAAGTTAGTTGATCATTCCCCAGCGGTTACGAATTATCAGAAATTAACTTGATTTATAGGCGATAAAATGGCACAGGCTATATAGCAAAAAGCAGCACGCACCATAGCCGCAAAACGCTGTGCAAAATTTAAAGACAAAAATGAAGGAGAATAATTTTAGACTTAATCAAAGGGTTCGCATAATTGTTGGGATAAGGACTCACAGAATAAAAGAGGTGGCAAACGCACTATTCCTGAATAACTACTTACACTTTAATCAGATGTTTGCTCTTTTTGTTAAAACGTGTTGTAAGCATTATTGCAGATGAAAGTAAACCAATTAGTAACCCGATCCATACACCCTGCACGTTAAATTTTAGAATGAACCCAAATAGGTACGCAGATGGAAGACCCAAAACCCAATAGGCAATGAAAGTAATTAACGTCGGCCATTTAACATCTGTCAGCCCTCTTAAGACTCCTATCCCTACAGCCTGAACACCGTCTGCGATTTGAAATATAGATGCAATAATTAATAAAGTTGAGGCTATACTTACAACACTTGCATCATCTATATAGAGTGTCGGTAAAAAATTTCTAAGCGTGATAAAAACAATTCCAAAGCACGCCATTATTGAACCGCCCAAAATAATTGCGGAAAAACCGGCTCTCCTAACTTCTGCAATATTTTGCTTCCCTACTTCATTTGCCACTCTTATCCCTCCCGCTGCTGAGACACCCAAAGCAGCCATAAAAGAAATTGATGCAAGGTTTAAAGCTATTTGATGTGCAGCTAATTGCTTTGTTCCCAACCACCCCACCATTATTACTGCAAAGAAAAAAGCACCCACCTCAAAAACATATTGCACGGCACTCGGCAAACCTAATCCGAGAAGCTTCTTTATCATTTTAATATTAATAGACTTAAAATGAAGTGTAACATCAAATTGTTTAAAACGGTTGGATTTCATAACATACCACACCAAAACAAAAGCCATAAACAATCTGGAAGTAAATGTTGCCCATCCTGCACCGTCTAACCCCAAAGCCGGAAACCCAAGGTTTCCATAAATAAGCAGCCAGTTTATAAAAGCGTTTATAATATTTGCAAGTAAAACAATCACCATAGCGGGTCTCATCACTGAAAGACCTTCTATAAATTGTTTATAGGTTTGGAATAACATCGCAGGAACAATAGAGTATCCAAGCAATTTACCGTAAGATGTTGCCAACCCAGCTACACCTTCCGGTTGATTTAAATATTGAATAAAATCTGCACCGACATAAGCCATAACAAGTAGCATTACACCCAAGACCATATCTACCAACAAAGCCTGCCTGAAAATAATGCCACAATCATCGTATTTTTTTGCACCTACGGCTATTGCCACCAATGGAGTTATAGCAAAGGAAACACCTATCCCTATCACAAATATGAAAATAAATAAACCGTTTGCAACGGAAGCAGCGGCTAAGGAAGTTGCACCTAATTCCCCCACCATAATGCTGTCAACTACTCCCATAAGTATAAAACCCAACTGACCTATTATGACAGGGTAAGCTAATTTCATCGTTTTTATTAAATGTGTTTTATATTCGTTCATTGAAGCAATAACATATTATGGAGTAAGTTCACATAAAAATAAAAAAAAAGTCTGAAGTTACACTTCAGACTTAAAAAAAAAGTTGTTTAAATTCTTAGTATTAACTACCGATCCGTCTCGATTTTTTGGTAATCACTAAATCACTTGGGGAAATATCTTTCCCATAGACGAAACTTTTGTTTGCTTGAGCTGTTAAGCTGTCTAATTCTTTCATAGAATATCCGGGATTAAAACCCAAGTCATTTACCGAAACAAATAATTTATCAGTGCTTTTGGTTCTCACTATTTGTTTAGCATTTTCCTTGTCGGTTTTAAATGTTGTAAATGAAACTAAGAAAATACTAAGAAGCAAAACTACAACGCTTAATACAACAAGAGCTTTTACTACTCCGGGTGTTATAAATTTACTAAGTAGAAATAGAATAAAACTCGCAAGTAAAATTATTCCTAATGTTATAAGTATTACTGTACCACTAATTGCAATATATGGTAATGAATAAACTCCGAGTAACAGTAATATTAAACCTGTAATAATTAGGAAGCGTAATACACCGGATGCTTTGAAAAATTTGTACATGACAAAATCAATCAAAAACAAAAGAAGTAAAATTCCAAGTATTATTAAAAATATTGACATTCTCTCTCTCCTACATTCTTCTTAAAAAAATTTTAGAAGAAAGCCCTCCGCATCAAACCTTTATAATTATAAAGTTTAATAACTGAAATTTAATATTATTTTTAAGAAAAGCAACTATAATCAATTGATAATTAAGGATTTAGGACTAATGATATAAAAATAAGAAATTAAGTAAAAGTATAAATAATTCTTAATTTCTCGTTTATAGTCATTTAATATGTATGAGGATATCCATATAAATTATTATTATATAAAGTATTGAACCGTACGAAATAGCTCAAAAGGACAAATGATATATTTTTAAAGGTTGAAATTTAAATTCCGAGTTCACATTATTTGTTAAATAATATTATGTTTTTTGGCTTTTTGAACTGCCTGTAGTTTGTTATGTACTTGGAGTTTTTTATAAATATTTTCGATATGTTTTCTTACAGTTGAAGGTGAGATATTCAAGTTATCAGCAATTTGTTTGTAGGTAAGCCCTTTACTTAACTGTTCCAAAATATCTGTTTCCCTACCCGAAATAGGAAAATTCACATTTTCCGCCTCAGTATTTAATTGTAAAGAGTTTCGCAAAAGCTGCAACGATTTAGTTGCAATTGTCGGTGACATAGGTGCTCCCCCTTCCATTATCATTTTTATTCCCTCATAAATTTTATCAGGAGTTTCATCTTTCAGTAAATAACCGTTCGCACCTGCTTGGATTGATCTGAAGATTTTATCTTCATCATCAAAAACCGTTAACATTATAATTTTAATTTGGGGGTATTTTTGTTTGATCAATTCCGTAGCTTTTATCCCGTCCATTTTCGGCATTTCAATATCCATTAATATACAGTCTACATTATGGTCGTGAGTAAGTTGACCAAGGAGATCAATCCCGTTTACTGCAGCAAATTTATATTTAATATCATTATTAAAAAGCTCTATCTTTTCTTTAATCGATTTTGCCAGTGCAGGATTATCTTCAGCTATTGATACTTTTATCTTCATAATTTTATAAAAATAAAATAGGTTTGTTATTAAATTGATGCAATAGGTCAAATGCCCTATTTTGTGTTAAAGATGCAGGATATAATCGTTCCCTTATCCGAGCTGTTTATTTTAAATTGCCCGCCCGATTCTTCACATCTGAAACACATATTATCTAATCCATTTCCATCTTTTGCAGCATTCAGATCAAATCCTATTCCGTCGTCTTCAATTGTAACGACAAATCCGGTAGGGATTTCTTTAAATGATATTTTAATTAAGGATGCTTCAGCATATTTTACAATATTTTGAACAGCTTCCTGTACAATTCTGTATATGTTTAACATTTGACTTGAAGATAAAGCAAAATCATTTTGTATCTCATCATCCAATTCTATATTAATATCACTTATTTGATTACCCAGGTTTTGCTTCAATTCGGTTATTTTTAAAACGAGCTTTTTAATATTACCGCCTTCCGTTTTCATAGCCCAAATAGTATTACGTAACTCGCTTAATGTTTCTCTTCCGTAACTGCTCAAATTATTAAGCTTATCTTTAATATTTGAATATTTGCCGGAGTAAGAAAGATTATCCATTGAACTTATTAAGAAAGTTAAATTTGAACCGATGTTATCGTGTAAGTCCCTGGATACTCTTAACTTTTCATCTATTATTTTTTTTTCGTATTCGGCTTGTTTCAATTTGTTATTTAATACAAATTCCCTTTTAACACGTTCTCTTTTTAACTTTTGGATACGATAAACCAAATAAGAAAGAAGTATTAAAAATATTATTAGCCCGCTTGCTGCGATAAGCTGGCTGTTCCTTTTACGTATCTGTAACATGTTCTGTACAATTTGTTTGTCTTTCTTTTCGGTTTCGTAATCGATTTCTAATTGCGCAATCTTTGAATTTGTTTCAACATTAATTAGGCTGTCTTTATATGCACTAAATAGTTTAAAATATTCATACGCTTCTTTATAATTTTTTGTTTTCACAGATATCTTAGTCAAATAATCATAACAGTAACTAATCATATAATTGTTGCTGATTTTTTTTGCAAGGGTTAAGCCTTCGTTATACTTTTTAAATGCAAACTCGTAATTACCCATGGAGTAATATAAGTCTGCATACAAGACAAGATTTTCAGCTCTCCCGTAATCACCCTCTTCTTTAGCTCTATACTTATCGGATTGTTTCAAATATTTTAAAGCTGTTTTATAATTTCCTTTTAAAGTATTGACATCCGCCAAGTGATTCAAATTGAAAGGAATTCCAACCAAATTATTTAAAGCATGATTTATCTGCAGGCTTTTGTCATAAAAGTAAATAGCACTGTCAATTGAATTAGCTATTACTAATACAACACCGTAGTTATCATATAATGTTGATAAAGGAAGAAGAAGATTATATTTCTCGGCAATATTAATACCCATCTGCATATATTTTTTTGCTTTTGTAATATTGCGTCTTTTAAGCTGAAAGCCGAATACACCGTAACTTTCTGCAAGATCTTTTAAGAAATTTGATTCCTCAAAAATCTTAATTGCACGCAGAACATATTTTGTATTTTCATCGTAATTACCTTTGAGGTAATAAACAAGACTTAAGTTCATCAAAGTTTTAGCAATTCCGTATTTGTAGTTGATTGTTTCAGCCTTCTTAAGGTTTTCCTTAAATATCTTCATATTAGTTTGAAGATTAGAAACAATCCTGTGATATGGCATATTATTTACAGAATCAATTTCAGACTTGAGGGATTGAGAAAAAGTATTTGAAATAGTTAAGGTAAATATTAGAATAAAAAAGTATAAAGAAATTTTTAGCTTAGGCTTTATCATATTAGGGTACAAAATAAAAATATATTTAATTAAAATATAATTTTATTTTTGCGGAGAGGGTGGCCAGACTACGTTCGGTTTCACCGAACTTCGTCTGATAAAATTCTTTTATTCAAAACAGCTTTCCCCGAGCCGGTCTTAAAATATTTTTCAAGTTGCCTTGCTTTTGATTCTGTTTGAACAGCTACGTATGTAGATAATTGTATAAGGTTTGGTT
>DRJC01000296.1 GCA_011052365.1 Ignavibacteria bacterium | reverse complement strand
TCAATTATAGCGCTTTCAACATATCCGCTTTCGGCAAGTTGTTTTGCACCGTTTAATCTCATTATTCCAAAATCGTTTTCATCGATAACCGCTTTTGTTTTACCGTTAATTTCTGATCCGTAAACGGCTGTGTTGGGGAATTTGTTTATGTTTTTTTTCTTCTTTTGAGGAACATCTATTAAATTTTCCATTGCAAGGGCAAGTAAAAGATCATCGGTGGTTAATCTTTTAATATCTTTTAAAGAAACTATTGCAGAATTTTTGATTCTAAATTTTTCCTTTCCAAAAACCAAAACAACACTGGAGTTTTTATTCGCCAAAAGTGTGGTTTCACTTTTTAACATTTCTCCTTTTTTAACCGGTTGCCATTTTTCACTGACACCTATTTGTGCTTTGACATCTCCCTTAACTTTTTTCACAATGAACGTTTGAGCCGGTAAAAATCCAGCCATTATGAATAATATTAAAAATATCTTTTTCATTTATCTCACCTCTAATATCTTAAATTATTGAACATCAATAATTTCGACCCTGCCTTTTGCAAGTCCTAATTTGTTGATTGCATCGTTGTTAAATTTTTCGGTTCCCAGCTCCCAGGCTTTCATAAAATTTGTTAATGATGTGGTTTCAATAGCAATCCAAACCTGGTCTTCACCTCTTTTATTTTTTCTAATAAAATATTTGCTATCGTTGTCTGTAATCCATATTGCTCTTTGCGGTGAAAGTTCCGTATTGAAAAGTAAGTTTACGTGCCCCAAACCTTTATCCGGTTTGTAATCAATTAAAGCTGTTTGTATGCCGACGCTTTCCAACACTGCGCTGTATAAAACACTTAAATCATCGCAGTCTCCTCCCCTTAGGTCTATTGTCTGTTTAGGAAATTGAACAAAATCGGATGTTGCGTTGGGATCAGCTACATATACAAATTTTTTAACAAGATTATTAAATAAAATTTTAGCTTTATAAAATGCCGAAAGGGAATAAACGATTGTATCTAACTTGCTTTTGTTATTACTTAAAACCTCCTTCGCATATTTCATTATGTAGTATTGATCCTTTTTAATAAATTCTTTTAGGTGAATTACTTTTCCATCCCAGGCGTTGATTTTATTTATCAAAATGGGTTTCTGTAGTTTGTCGTCGGTTTCATTGTTTCTTGTGCTTATGTAAAAATCAGCATACGATACTTTGCTTTGTTTGTTTGAGTAAGTATCGGAAACAATTGTGTAAAAAGGCACTTCAACCGTATCGTGTGCATTTATTAAAACCGTGGGAGAGTAAATAATATCACTGTTAAAACCAACAATTTTAGAAGAAGGTTTAATTCTAATTCTATTATCGGTTTTATTTACCACCTTACCAAGTGCAAACGGTTTATCAAGATAGTTGTCCTCCAAAGCAGGGAATATTTCTTGTACCATTTTTATGTTTAATATTTTAGCTTTTTCTTCTGCTATTGTGTTTAACCTGAATGTAATTGTAAGAACCGCTTTATCGTAGCTGTACCTGTTGTTTAGGATATTTCTTATTCCCTCTTTCTCAAAAACAGAGAAGGATTGTGTGGTGTTTTTATTTCTAAAATATTTTACTCCTGAAAGCGTAATGCCGAACACATCGGATTGATACGAAATAGCAGGTAATATGCCTGCAATGTACGGTGACTGATATTTGTCGTGCAATAAAGTTGCGCTAAATCCTATTGAGCCGGCAGGTAAATCAAACTTTCCGTCAATACCAGCCATAAATGATTGAGTGGTTTCATAAAGAAAATTAAAACTGATTTGCTTGATGGGAGAAATTGACGCCCCAAGTAATGCGCCTTTTGGTCTTCTTATTTCATACGCTGAGTTAGAAGCAATATCTGTTTTGCTGTTAATATCAATTAAATTTATTGAAGCAACACTGAGTGAAATATTTTCTACCGGGCTAAAGTTAATACCGAAATCTGCTTTCCAGAAATCCGCTTTTTCTGTTTCGGTCTTAAGATTAAAAAACAACGAATCGGAAAATACAGGGTCAACAACTTCGTTATTAAATTCCTGGTTAAATAATCTTGCGGTAAAACCAAAACTTAGTTTATCTGTTACTTGGTAAGAATATCCGAAGCCAAATATTTCTTTATATGAAAATTTTGAATTCAAGGTTTGTGTGCTGGAATCATTAAAGGTAACCGATTCACCGGAACTAAACACAAAATCTTTTTGATAACCCGGTGTATATCTTAAGGAAAAATTTGAATGCCCAATTCTTTTTGATAATGAAAGCAAATACAAATTTGTAGTGGTTGTTTTTGCAAATTCTCCTCCGTATGAAAGTTCAATTCCCCAATCCTTTAATTTAGAAAAATTCGATGGGTTACTTTCAATACTGTTTAATAATGTGTTTGCCGTTTTGTTCATGCTCCAAATTCCACCAAGTCCAAAAGAACTTTGAGAAAAAACCACGGATGAAAACACTAATGTTATGAATATAATGATCGAGAATAATATTTTCACGGTATATCAATAATTATTGTATGAATGCTTTGCGACAGAACTTTCAAACGGTTACTGCCTGAACCGTTATTAAATTCCAATCTTCTAACAAATGAAAAAATTATCTTGTCAAATCTTTCAAACGGAATTGTATTTAAAAGCCGCGAAGGAACAATAAGTTTTCCGTCGTCTCTTGTTTTTAAGCGGTATAATGGAAACGAAATGTTTTTTCCTTTTACAACGGCACCGAGAACAATTTCAATTTTTTGTCCCCTTGATTTGTTCCATCTTAAAACAGCTTTTAAACTCTTATCTGCTCTATGTCCGGTAAATGTTACCTTGCCGGTTATTTCTTCAGGGGTAGGTATTAAAAAAGATCTGGCTGAACCTACAGCCGGAATCAATTTAAATATTATATTAGACCGAAAATTATAGCCGAATGGATTTACAGAATTTAATCTTCCGCTAAACACAATATACATAGGACCTAAAGTAGTATCTACTTTTACACTTCCGTTTTTGAACCTAACTTTTAATGGTATAACTTTTGCTTTTCTTCCGTTAAACTTTACAACACCAGGTAAAACCGTGTGAAATCCCACAACATTACCGTTCCTATCCATAACAGGTTTCTTTCTATTAAAAAAGGCTGCTTCTGCAAGTGAAAACCTAACGGTTGATTTTCTATGAGAAATTTTTGCTCCCGTAACAACAATTACACTTCCAAAATTATGCAGTCGTCGTGCTACACCGGTTGAGTCGAACCCGTTGCTGTAAAATTCATCTTGTGTATCTTTAGTAATAATTTCAACGTCAACTTGATCTTCCGTTGTAGTGTTGTTATCAATAACTAATTCTGTGGGTGCAGGAGTGTCACATCCATAAAAAAAGATGCCCAAAGTAATAAGCAAAGTTATATTTATAAATAATTTTTTCATTTAATTAAGTTTTTAGCTTAGCACTCTCTTTTTCCTCTTGGTTTTTTTTCCATATTTTAATTTATAAAATAGTTAATTAAAAGAGAATGCCCAATTAAGGGCACCCTCTTTATCGTTTTACCCTCATCTACGCTTAACTATATAAGGTATACCCCAAGTTTTAGCTTCAACAGGAGCAACATCATCAAATATTACTTGTCTTGGGAATGCATTTATAATTGCATGGTAAAATCCCGGGAATTGATGAGTCCTAAATTTCTGTTGATATATTTTAGTGTACATACTTCCGTTTTGTACCGAAGAGAT
>DRJC01000295.1 GCA_011052365.1 Ignavibacteria bacterium | reverse complement strand
GTTCACTAAATCTTCCCGGCGATAAATCAATTTCACACAGGGCATTGATGATTTCCGCAATGGCGGAAGGGGAGTCCGTAATCACCAATCTTTCCGATGGAGAAGACGTAAAATCAACCCACAAATGTCTTGCTCAACTTGGTACGGAAATTTTGGAGTTAGAGGGAAAGGTAAAGGTTAAAGGAGTTGGTTTTAAAAAGTTTGCAGCACCAACGGAAGAACTTTTTGCAGGTAACTCAGGTACAACGACAAGATTGATGAGCGGGATACTTGCAGCACAAAATTTTCAATCCGTAATTACGGGTGACGAATCCCTTTCGCAAAGACCGATGAAAAGAATTATAGAACCCCTTGCACAGATGGGCGGAGATATTTCTTCCAATGATTTTAAGCTTCCGTTGGTTATTAAACCTTCTATAAATTTCAAACCGATTATTTATAAACTCCCGGTTGCAAGTGCACAGGTGAAAAGTGCAATACTCTTTGCAGGACTTCATTGCGAAGATGAAACAAAAGTTATTGAAACTATCCCTTCCCGCGACCACACCGAAAAGATGCTGAATCTTAAATCTAAAAAAACAGAAGAGGGGAGAATGGTTTACGTTTCAAAATTAGATTACCCCAATCCCAAAGACTTTTTTGTTCCTTCCGATATTTCCACAGCTGCATATTTTATTGTGCTTGCTCTACTTATTCCAAATTCATCTTTGCTGATAAAAAATGTTTCCTTAAATGAAAGCAGGTTGGGATTTGTAAAACACCTAAAAAAAATGGGTGCAAAAATTGATTTCGAAAATGTTAATAAAGAAGCTCTTGAACCGTACGGTGATTTGTTTGTAAAAAGCAGTGAGCTTAAAAACATAGGAATCAACAAAGAGGATATCCCCAATCTTATTGATGAAATACCCATTCTCTCTGTAGCAGCATTATTTGCAGAAGGTAGGTTTAATTTAGATAACGCTTCTGAACTCAGGCACAAAGAATCCGACAGAATAAAAGCTATTGTAAATAATCTGCGAAGATTAAATATAAATGTCGAGGAAAAACCCGGCGGTTTTGTTTTTGATGATAACCTGAAAGTGAACACCGCAGATTTTGAAAGTTTCGGCGACCACAGAATAGCAATGTCGTTTGCAGTTTTATCAATGCTGATGAAAGACGGCGGAAGAGTTGAGGGATTTGATTGTGTTAAAATTTCCAACCCGGATTTTATGAAGCAGATACACACTGTAGAAACGTAGCATGCTACATCTCTACTAAATTTTGGTGAACAGATTAAGTAATTTTATTACTTATAACTCAATTGCCTGATGCTCAAATTTGTCTATTTCCAATTCGTTATAAATTTTATCTAAGATGTCACTGCCGTATTTATTTTCAAAGTAGATAAAATTTAAAGCTCTTTCCTGCAGATTAGAATTAGGGTACAAAGAAGAAGATATCTTATTTATTTGTCTAATAGATGATTCGTGTTTTCTTTTAACGGCATTCTCGGCTTTGTTTTTTAACTCGTCTAAATATCGGAAAATTTTCTGCTGAGATTTTGAACTTGCATCGCCTAAGGTTTTATCCAATTGAAATAGATTCTCCCTCAATTTATCAAAGGTTATCTCAAATTCATCTTTAACTTTCTTAAACAATTCATCTGTATTATCATCTGAAATAGAAGCGATTATTCTTTCTTCTAATTGTTCCTTCTCAACAAAAACATCTTCCAATTTTAATTTAAATTTATCAAGAGATTTTTGTATTCCTTTTTCTATCAATGTTGCCGATGAGCGGGGGAAAATAATCGGTTCTTCAATATTGAATAAATTGTACAGCGGTAGCAGTTGTGCAAAATATGCAATCTCACTTGGTCCGCCCACATAAAATGCCGTAGGTAAGATATAATCCTGGCAAATCGGTCTGAGTAAAACATTCGGGCTAAAATTTTGAGGTTGAGTTTCGATTAAATTTAAAAGTTCGTCCGAAGAAAATTTTATCCGTGTTCCTTTTAGCCGGAATCCTTCATCGGTAAGTTCAATTAAAAATCTTCCATTATCATTACTGTAAAAAAGATTTACCGGCTTAACTTTTATTTGAGCGTGATAAAGTTCTTCAAGTGTTGCACTTGCTTTTATTACTTGTTCTGTGTGTGTTCTAAAATCAGAGATTTCTTTTTTAAATACGGGTCTTAATATTTCTTTTATCTTTGTGTCTTGGGGATCAAATACCAATAATCCGTATTTATCAAAAAGAGAAAAAAGTACTTGCGTAAAAGCATCTTTGAATGAATTGCCGGGTTTGTAAAAACCTTTTAACCTGTTGAGTATATTCTCAGTAAATTCAGTTGGTCTTAATGTTTTCTCTATCTCTTCAAAAAATAAATTTATGTCTTCGTTTAAATTTATTTTCCCGACACTTTTTCTATCATCATCGTTTGATATTTTTTCACTGTAATTAATTACCCGGAATTCATTTTCTAAATTCAACATTCCGATTGAACTAACTTCATTAAAATCATGGTCGTCTCCTTCAAGCCAAAACACAGGTACAAAATTAAAATCATTGTATCTTGCAGATAAATATTCACATAGTTTTATAGCCGTTAAAGTTTTATAAATTGTATAAAGTGGTCCACCCAAAATACCTAACTGCTGCCCTGTTACAACTGTTAGAGTTTTATTTGATTTTAATTTTTCTATATTATTTTGTGTTTTATCGGAAGGACTAAAATCAGAATATTGCTCTGAAATTATTTCGGAAAGATTAGATAATCTTGAGGAAAAACTTTCTGTCACTTTTTTAAAATGGAGTAGATATTCGTCTTTGTTTCTAAAATTCTTTTTATAAAATCGGTTTACTTTTTCAAAATCGTAAACATAATCAAGAAATATTTTTGGATAACCTAAGATTTCTTTATAATTTAAGTTCATTCAAGCTCCTTTAAATGAAAATCTATATGTTAAAGTAAAAAAAACTGTGAAAGTAGACAACATTGGATAAAATAAAAGAAAATAAAAAAGATAGTATCATTGATATTTTATTGCATTTTGCAATAAATAATAAAACGCTGCTAATAACTTTAAAGCTTATCATTGCAGCAGGATTAATTTGGTATCTAATTTACAAATTAGATTACAATAAAATAATCATGTCATTAGAAAATGCTAATTATTATTTGATTGGTTTTGTAGTGGGATTGATGGTGCTTAATTTATATCTTCAATATAGACGATGGGAGTTAACCTCAAGACTTCTACTCAGTCAATTAGACAAAAGAAAAATATTCCGATCTTTTATATATGGAATATCTGCCGGTGCGTTTACACCTGCAAGAGTGGGCGAGTATTTGGGCAGGGCAATGGCTTATAAAGATAAACCCTTGCTTCATTCATTCGGTGCAACATTTTTGGATAAATTTTTTCTTCTTATCGTTGTTGTTTTTACGGGTTCAATAGGAAGTGTTTTATATTTAAGTATTAGCTACCGGATATCTAATATTATTACGGTGCCTCTTTTCATCGTTTTATTTTTGCTTCTTGTTTTCTTTATTATTGTTCTAAAAAATCCGCGTTATTGGTTTGATAATATTAGCGAAAGATTCAAAAAATATGACAAGATAAATACCGGTATTGAAAGGATAAACTCGTTAGACTTCAACAAAAAAGAATATGCTAATGAAATGCTTGTACTTTCTATTCTTCATTTTATCACAATTCTTTTGCAGTTTGCATTGTTAGTCTCTGCATTTTCATTTCAGTATAATTATTTAGGTTACATCTGGGCAGGTTCACTTGTGTTGTTTGTAAATTCCATAATCCCATCAATATCATTTGGTGATCTGGGTGTAAGGGAAGGCGCTGCTGTTTTTTTCTTACTTCCTTTTGGGATCTCAAATATTGCAGCATTTAATGCATCAATATTCTTATTCTTAATCAATATTTTGCTACCTGCAATTTTAGGACTTTTCTTTTTGATAAAGAGGAACAATGTTTGATTACGTCTTTCTTATAATTTTATCACCCATTCTTGTTTACTACTTATATTTTTTGCTATCAATTTATAAGGGGTTAAATAATTTGTCTTTTTGGGAAAACAATAACCTGCCTAATGAATTTGTGACTGTGATCATTCCCTTTAGAAATGAATCGGATAATATAATTCAAAGCTTAAGAAGTATTGAAAAACAAAATTATCCAACCGATAAACTTGAAGTAATTTATGTTAATGATTCTTCTACTGATGATTCGGAAGTGAAACTAAAATCTCAAATAAATTCCGAACATATCCGGGTTATTTC
>DRJC01000294.1 GCA_011052365.1 Ignavibacteria bacterium | reverse complement strand
TCGCTCTACAAGATTAAATAAGCGAAACAGGAGTTTCGCTCTACAAAACAAGACCTATTTGGCAACTGCGTATCTATTTGCTACTTCATCCCAATTTATAACATTAAACCAATTTTCAATGTATTCCGGTCTCCTGTTTTGATACTTTAAGTAGTAAGCGTGTTCCCAAACATCCAGACCAAGGATTGGTGTTCCTTTCTTTTCAACAACATCCATCAAAGGATTATCTTGATTTGGTGTAGAAGTAATTGCGAGGCTTCCGTCGGATACAATTAACCAAGCCCAGCCTGATCCGAAACGTGTAGCAGCAGCTTTGCTGAACGTATCCTTAAATGAATCAAAAGAACCGAAAGTGGAATTTAATGCATCAGCAATTTCACCGCTTGGAGTGCTGCCACCGCCTTTCATTATCGACCAAAATAAAGAATGATTGTAATGACCACCGCCATTATTTCTTACAGCTATTGATTGTGCAGAAACATTTTCCAATAATTCTTCTAGCGTTTTATCTTCTAATTCAGTTCCTTCAACAGCAGCATTTAGTTTTGTTACATAACCGTTGTGATGTTTTGTGTGATGAATTTCCATAGTCAACTTATCGATGTAAGGCTCTAAGGCATCGTAAGAATATGTTAATTCAGGTAATGAAAAATTTGTCATTTTTGTTCTCCTTTTAAATATATATTAAATTAAATTTCTTTAGCGTCAAATACAAAAAGACTCGCTGCTTCAGCAAGCTTTAGTAGCATTTGGATTATCAAACACAAATCCTTTTCCATTTAAACCATCTGTAAAATCCAATGTTGTACCTGAAAGATAGAATAAACTCTTTCCGTCAACAAATAATTTTATTCCTTTCAATTCAATAGTAGAATCACCTTCATTTGCTTCTGAATCAAATCCAAGGGAGTAAGTTAAACCGGAATTTCCACTTCCTTTTACTCCGACACGCAGTCCGTAACCATCAGGTACGTCATTCTCAGCCATAATTTTTTTGGCTTCGTTAGCGGCTTTATCAGTTATTTGTATTTCGCTTTCTAATTTTGTTTCAGACATCATACTTCCTTTGCATAGATATATAATCTATGTGTTATAAATTAAAATGGATCGCCCGGCGTTTGAGTCTGAAAAGAAGGGTCATTAACCTTCCAAGTTCTATCATTAATTTTTTGAAATATTTTTTCTTCTTCTAAAAATTGCCCCAATTCTTTTGCAATAATAGAAGCATCATAAGAAGAAATATAAATTTCTTTTTTCTC
This sequence comes from Ignavibacteria bacterium, assembly GCA_011052365.1. Taxonomy (GTDB): domain Bacteria; phylum Bacteroidota; class Ignavibacteria; order Ignavibacteriales; family Ignavibacteriaceae. The sequence goes on along the minus strand of DRJC01000294.1, from coordinate 8,728 downwards.
AAGATATTTCTGTATACCGAATTGGAAATCTCTAAAAAAGAAATTAGAACTATGGAATAATGGATATCTTGCTTTTAAAAACTCAAGCAATCCTGTATAATTATTTTTAAAGCTTTTTAAAGCTTCTTTTGTCTTATTCATTATTAATATTAGTCAATAGTTATTTAATAAATAGGCTAGATGTATGAACAAAATTATAAACTTTTAGAGTAAGATTCAATGATTTAAGACACATTCCACCAGCTTCATTTTAGTAAATTAAGAATTTATCGTATAAACTTGCCTATCACAAATCCTAAAATACTTAAAATAAATCCGTATAAAATATAACCGAGTTGTGTTGATGCAATAAACCCAGGTTCAATTGCAGATAATAGTCCTCTTGATTCTAAAAAGTAAAAAATCAAAGTTCCTATAAAACCAAAAATAATACTTAAAATCACCTGAATTTTTTTTGTGTTGGGAAGAAAAACAGAAATAACGGGAATAAAAACAGCAGTTGTTAAAATCCCGGATGAAAGATAAAAAACATCCCAAAGTGAATCTGTAAAAAGAGCATATACAAAAGCAACAAATATTGAAAAAACAGATATCCAACTAGCCATATTCTTAATATTTTTACGGGAAATCTTTTTCTTTAACGCCGGTTCTAAAATATCATAAGAAAGAGAAAGAGCAACTACATTGCCGCAAGTATCAACTGTTGACATAGCAGCTGCAATAAGTCCGATACCTAACAAAACATTTAACCACATAGGGGCATAGTCTGTCATTAGGTTTTGGAAAATCAAAGCACCGTCCTGAAGTTTTGCCGGTATTTCACCGCCAACTGCGGGGTAGAGAATTAAAGCTGTTAGACCGATTACCATCGGAAAGATACCGACAAAAATAAATGAATTTGCAGAGGCAATAATAATTCCTTTTCTTGCTTCCCTGTTATTTTTACTCGCTTGTAATCTTATCCATATATCTGTTTCTATAAGCCACCCGGGTAAATATGCTATAAAAGTAAAGATAATAAGAGCCAATCCCGGTGATAGAAAGACACTAAAATTATTTTTTAACTTGGGCGCAGATGAAGAAATCTCAATCAGGTTTAAAGAATGATTTGATGAAGAAACCGCAGAATAACCAACTACAGCCAAAATAGTGATAAACAAAGCAACCAATGCAAATTGTATCTTATCAGTAGAAACAACAGCCTGGAAACCACCTGTGTAAGTGTAAATAGCAATAACGAGAGATAGCAAAAACATTGTTAACGGAGCCGAGATATTTAAAAACGGTGCAATCGTAATTCCGGCTGCGTATATTTCAGCTCCTCCCCAAACTATAAAAACAAATATTACGGGAATGGAGATTAAGCTTCTTATTTTCGGTCCGAATTTCTTTGCCAATAATTCGGGTTGTGAAAATGCTTGGAATTTTCTAAAAAGGGGAGTGAATAAAAAGAATCCTCCCATGGTCATCAGCCAGGGGATAATCAAAAGCCAGGCTGCTCCTATTCCGTACCAATAAAAAAGTTGAACTCCATAAACAGCCGACCAGCTAATGGACATCATACTTGCTGAGATGGAAAGACCGCTTGACCAGCCGGAGAGGCTTTTACCTGCAGACCAAAAAGATTCGGTTTCTTCTTGGATTTTCTCTCTTCGTTTTTTTAACCAAATGTAAAACCCAATTCCGATTACAATTATGGAATAAGATACAAAGGCAAGCCAATAGAAAAAGGTAGAGTCCATAACAATTAAATTATTAGATGTTACTTAAAGAGGTTGTGTCCTAGAATAATGTGGAATGCCTAATTCCTCAGAAGGTTATAAAATATCCATTTGAATAACCCCATCTTTAGGACCTATTGCAGAACCATTAATAGTGTCATTTCGACCAAAGGGAGAAATCTTTTCGCAATAAAAGTGAAAGATTTCTCAGTCGAAGACTCCTTCGAAATGACAATTTATTAGTTGTACAACACTCTCTTTAGACTGAGGATAGTCGTTTTATTTAAACCCTACGTTAAAACGTAGGGTTAATCTAATTCATATTTTCAAAATAACTTAGTACAATATTCTTAAACATAACCTTTAAAGATAAATAATATTAAATAAATCGAAAATATATTTAAATTAAAATCCAAGAAGTGTTATAGAATTTTTTGCAAAATTTACAAGAGGTGTAAAATATATACCAAGGACTAAAGTCGAGGTTACTAAAACAAGAAGCATTATTAAATTTGGTATATTCAAACCAAACGGTTCGATTTCTTTTTCAGAACTGTTTATGAATAGATATTTTAAAACTCTAAAATAATAGTAAACCGAAACTACTGTGTTAAGAAGCGCTATAACAGCAATTACGATCATTTTAGCGTTAATTAAAGCTAAGAATAAATATAATTTTGCTATAAATCCTGCGGTTGGAGGTAAGCCGATTAATGAAACCAAAAAGATAGCGAGCGAAACAGTTAAAACGGGCGCCGCTTTACCCAATCCCTTATAATCATCAAGTTCTTCGCTGCCAATTTTGTTTGCAATAAGCATAACAACAAAAAATGCACCTAAATTCATTATTGTATAAATAACAAAATAGATCAGCACTGCCATCATACCTTCATTTGATAGGGCGATAATACCCAGCAAAATATATCCTACGTGTGCTACACTTGAATAGGCTAACAATCTTTTCATATTATTTTGCCAAAGCGCAGCAAAGTTACCGAGTGTCATTGTCAGTATAGAAATAATTATTAGGAATGATCTCCAATCAATTAAAGAAATTATATTCCAGGAACCGTCAGGATTAACCGAATCAATGAAAGTGATTTTTGTAAATCTTAAAAGCAAAGCAACCCCGGCTGCTTTACTTGCAACCGATAAATATGTTGTAATTGTTATGGGTGCACCTTCGTACACGTCAGGAGTCCAAAAATGGAAAGGTGCCGCAGATATCTTAAATCCAAAGCCTGCAAATATTAATATAACAGACAGTGTAACGATGAGACCTTGTATTTGCTGCGATTGGAGTAAAGCATTAATTTCATAAATATTTGTTGTACCCGTAATTCCATAGAGTATGGAAATACCGAACAGCATAATGCCTGAAGATACTCCGCCATAAATAACATACTTCAATGAGGCTTCACTATTACGTAATGTATCTTTTGTAATTCCTGCCAATACATAAGAGGATAGAGAAACCAGCTCTAATGATATGTAAACAACGATAAGATCAGCCGCACTAATCATAAAAAACATACCGATAATCATTCCCCAAATCAGGGCATAATATTCACCGAGTCTTTCATTAGCCTTTTTGATTTCATCGGAAGCAAGAGTAAAGAAAACAATTATTATTGAAGAAAAGATGATTAACAATTTAAAGAAAGAGCCGAAGGAATCTATAGCGAGCAAACCATATTTGTTATTGCCGGAACCAAATGCAAAAGAGCTAATATTAAACTGATCGATAATAAAATAACCGGTTACTAATAAACCTAATATCATAACGGGGGCGAGATACTTCTTATTTTTACCCATTACCAAATCAACTATAACGAGCACTACCAAGGCAATCGCAGCTGAGATTTCAGGTTTTATATATTGAAGACTATTTACTATTTGATTCAAAATTAAATTCTCTGTATTTGTTATTTCTTAATTATTAAAATGGACTAATAGAGCTAAATATCACGTTTGCATTTGCCATAAACTTAACCATCGCATTTACGGAAGTCGTCATAAATTGTAGAATAACCGACGGATAAACCCCAATCACAATAATTATAATAGTTAAAGGAACAAGCATACAATATTCTCTAAAAGTTAAATCTGTTAATCCTTTCCATTTATCTTTTAATGTTCCTAAAAATACTTTTTGGAAAGCCCACAACATATAACTTGCGCCCAATAAAATACCGAGAAGTGAGAAAGCGGTAATAACTCTAATCTGCTCATTACCGAATGCGCCGATGAAAACCAAAGCTTCTGAAATAAATCCGCTTAACCCCGGTAAACCGATAGCTGCAAAAAATGCAACCATTACAAATCCGGTGTAAACAGGCATTTGATTTGCGAGACCGCCAAATGCACTCATATCTCTTGTGTGTGTTCTATCATAAATTATACCCACAATAATAAAGAGCATTGCCGTTATGGTACCGTGATTAAACATTTGCAGAACAGACCCTGTTAGTCCCGCAGTAGTAAGAGAAGCCATACCCAACAATACATAACCCATGTGAGAAACCGAAGAATAGGCAATCATTTTTTTGAAATCTCTTTGCGCCATTGCCGCTAAAGCACCGTAAATAATATTTATCATTCCAAACAAGCCTATATACCAAGCGACTTGTTGTGTTATTTCTGGAAATATCGGGAAACTTATTCTAAGAATTCCATAAGCACCCATCTTTAAAAGAACACCGGCAAGAATTACACTTATTGCCGTTGGTGCTTCTACGTGTGCATCGGGCAGCCAAGTGTGGAATGGAAATACCGGTATTTTTATTGCGAAGCCTATAAACAAAGCTATGTATGCTATAAATCTTAAATTGTTTGGATTAAGCGGTGAAAGAATACCGGTTGCCGTATAATTAGAAGGATCCATAAATGTTAGTAAATTGAATGTAAATACTTTAGAACCGTCAACAAGTGTTTCGGTAGCGCTAAAGTATAAACCAAGCATTACAAGTAAAATGAAAATACTACCAAGCAAAGTATACAAGAAAAATTTTATTGCTGCATATTCTCTTCTTGGACCACCCCAAACACCAATCAAAAAGTACATAGGCAGCAGCATTAATTCCCAGAACACGTAAAAGAGGAAAAAATCGAGGGCAACAAAAACGCCGAGCATTGCGGTATCGAGTAATAAGAAAAGTGCAAAATAACCTTTAACGGATTTGGTAATATTCCAGGATGTTAAAGTTGCTATAAATGTAACGATAGTTGTAAGTAATATTAAAACAACGCTTATACCGTCAATACCTAAAAAGTAATCAATTTTTATCGTGCCTATCCAGGAAAGCCCGGATATATTAATCCATCTGAATTTCTCAACAAATTGGAAAGAAGAAGGATCGTTTATACCCCCAAGAGAAAAATTAAAAAAGTAAAGAATAACCACGGATAGAATGACCTGAATTCCTGTAATAGCAAGAGTAAGCCATTTAATAGCTTTGCCTTGGTCTTTGGGTAAAATAAGTATTAAAACCATTCCTACAATTGGGAGGAATGTTAATAAAGATAGTATTGGGAAATTTTCCATAATCTATAATTCTATTTTGATAAAATTTTATTTACTTGAATATATATAAGAGTATTATTATTGAAAAAATTACAAACATTAAATAAGATTGTACCTTACCGGTTTGAAATCTTCTAAAGAACAATCCGGTTAAACCGCTTAGATACGCAGTCATATTTACAAATCCATCTACAACTATACTGTCAAATTTTCCGGTAAATGCTGAAAGTTTTACTGTGACAAATGCAGAGCCGTTAACAATACCATCGACGAATTTATTATCGAAGAAGGCTATCGCTCTACTTAACGCTAAAGTACCCGCTACAAATGTGGCATAATAAATTTCATCAAAATACCATTTGTTAAATGAAAGCTTGTAAGCGGGTTTAAATTTATTCGCTAATTCATCAGGATCAATAAATTTCCATTGATAAATTAGAAACGCAAAAAGTATTCCCAAAAGTGCTAAACTTGCTGATGTAAATAATGTTGGATAATGCGCTGTACGTAATGCATTGGTATATGCAGGTGAATAAGTAATTTCTTCCGTTAAGTTTGCTTCGTTAACTTTTTCGGTTTCCGTTTTCATAAAATCATATCTTGCATTTTGGGGAACGGAGATTTCCGGCGGCTTAACCCAGGATGAAAGTAATTTCCCTCCCTCAGGATTAAATGGATTTAATGAATACCAAAAGAATAAAGATAACAGTGATAACACAACTAAAGGCATTGCCATAAGAAATGAAGATTCTTTTGCGTGTTCATATTTTTCTTTATTCTTAGGTTTACCGTGGAAGGTAAGTATAATTGCTCTGAACATATAAAAAGCGGTTAAAAACGCCACTAAGAATCCGGACGCAGCAAACCACCAGTTACCTGTTAAAGAACCAAAGGCGAATGTGCCTGCCAGAATTCCGTCTTTACTTAGGAAGCCGGAGGTTAGTGGAATTCCCGATAGAGCCAAAGATGCGATTAAAAAAGTTACGTAAGTTAACGGCATTTTCTTTCTCAAGCCGCCCATTTTTCTCATATCCTGTTCGTGGTGCATTGAATGAATTACAGAACCGGAGCCTAAGAATAAAGCAGCTTTAAAAAAAGCATGTGTTATTAAATGGAAAAATGCGAAAGTATATGCACCAACCCCGATTGCCATTATCATATAACCCAATTGGCTTATTGTTGAATATGCCAAAACTTTTTTAATATCGTTTTGTGTGACTGCAATTGTAGCAGGAATAAATGCCGATATTGCTCCGATAGTTGCTATTACCAAAAGAGCATCCCCGGATAAAATGGGGAAGATTCTAATCATAAAATAAACACCGGCTGCAACCATTGTAGCAGCATGAATCAAAGCGCTAACAGGCGTTGGACCTTCCATAGCATCGGGTAACCAAACGTGTAACGGAAACTGTGCTGATTTTCCTATTGCCCCGCAGAAAAGCAGAATACCCGCAATTGTTAATCCTAATTCCGTACCAAACGGTAAATTCCCGATTGAGACCTGGTAGAAAATTTTATCGAAAGAAAAGGTGTTATAAGTTGTGAATAATATAAGAATGCCCAAGAACATTCCGATGTCACCGATTCTATTTACTAAAAATGCTTTTTTAGCGGCATTGGATGCTGTCTTTTTCTCATACCAAAAACCGATTAATAAATAAGATGAAATACCGACTAACTCCCAAAAGATATATATCATCAACAGGTTGTCGGTAAGGACTATGCCCAACATTGAAAAAGTAAATATACCGAGATATGCAAAGTACCTGTTATATCTCTTATCGCCTTTCATGTAATCAACAGAGAATAAATGTACAACAAGACTTACCAGAGTTACCACAAATATCATCAAGACCGTTATATTATCGAGCATTATTCCCAACTCGATAGTAAAAGTTTTCAGAATAGGAACATTGCCTAAGTTAATCCACTGAAATTCCGATATAATTGTTTGATCTGTAAAATATGCCAACTTAAAGTAGGCTAAAACAAAAGCCAATAAAAATGTGATTATTAAAATTGAATTTTCAAACCAGTACAACCATTTAATACGTTTACCGAATAGCAGGGTTACTATAAACCCAATTAAAGGCAAGAATAAAGTTACAAGTGCTATTTTAATTAATACAGATTCCGTCATATTCAATTAATCTTTTAGAGTGTCTATTTCATCTACATTTATAGTTGAAAACATTTTATAAATATTTAAAACGATTGCCATTGCAATTGCAGCTTCAGCAGCTGCAAGAATAATTACGAATAATGCCGTTAATTGCCCGGAGTTACCGAAATTACCGTATCTTGCAAAAGCAACAAAATTTATGTTGGCAGAATTTAAAATTAGCTCAATGCCCATTAAAACCATAATAGCATTTTTTCTTGTGATTACTCCAAAAATTCCCAAGCAAAATAAAATTGAGCTAACTATTAAATAATGAATTAATCCAATATGGATCATATATTTTCCTTATCTTCTTGCCATTGATGCTGCTCCAATTAGAGCAATTAAAAGTAAAATCCCCAATAACTCAAATACTACCGAGTATTGATTTACAAGTAAAATTCCCAATCCCTGTACCGATGAAGATTCAGCAGAAAGCTGGACGGTTTTCCAATTTGTAGTTAAAAATATTTTTATCAAAGCAAACCCTAATACAAGCGTTCCAATAGCAGCAGGTATTATTTGTAATGTACCGCTCTTTATTTGAACGTGCGTTATTTTGTTAGTAAGCATTACACCGAAAATAAGAACAACAAGTATTCCGCCTACATAAACTACAAGCTGAACGACTGCAATAAAATCAGCACTTAGCAGAACATATAAACCTGCAATTCCGAATAAAGCAAAGAGAAGGAAAAATGCCGAATGGAGAATATTTCTTAGTGTTACTACAAAAAATGCAGAGCCTACAGTAATAAGGGCAAATAAATAAAATATTATATCGTAAACCGTCATTTACTTTTTATCCTGAGAATTATCTTTATTTTCGTTTGCTTTAGCTTTTAATTCAGCTTCTTTTTGGGCTGCTTTTTCAACCATAAATTTTTCATAATTTTCATTTTTCTCTTTCCTTTCCTCACCGGTTAGGGTAACAAAATCGTAAATCAAATTACCTCTTTCAAATTCCGAAAACTCATAAACATCTGTCATATAAATGCAATCGGTAGGGCAGGGGAAAACACATAACTCGCAATAACAGCATTTTGCAATATCAATATCAAATTTTGTAACCCAAAGAGCTTTTTTCTTTCCGTTTGAGGTTAGTCCTAAATCTTCATCCGGAATCTTTTTTACTGTTTCAATTTCAATACAATTAACCGGGCATGCTCTTGCACATTGAAGACAACCAATACAGTCATCCATATTAACATAAAGCCTGTTCCTTTCCCTTGTAGGTAGTTGTGGTTTAACACTGGGGTATTGGATTGTAACCGCAGGTACAAATAAATGTTTAAATGTTACACTCATACCAATAAATAT
>DRJC01000293.1 GCA_011052365.1 Ignavibacteria bacterium | reverse complement strand
GGGTTAAAGTATTTGATATAAAAGGTGAAAAGGATACACCCACTTACAAAGTATCATGTTCGTATTCCAGTGGATATTCTGCCGTTGGGACTCTTGCTTATTCGTGGCCGCAAGCATTAACCAAAGCTAAAGCTGCTGACAAAATTCTAAGAAAAAGACTTGAAAACCTTAACCTAAAATTTGATGAAATTAACACTGATTTTGTTGGTTACAACGCAACTCAAGGACCTTTGTCTGCCGAAATAGATGAAGATAAAATAAACGAAATCATGTTAAGGATTGCGGTAAGGTCAAGCGACTACGCTTCCGTAGAAAGATTCGGAAAAGAACTTGCTCCATTAATTTTAACGGGTCCTCCAAGTGTAACCGGTTTTGCCGGGGGCAGACCAAAACCAAGCGAAGTTGTTGCTTATTGGCCGGCTTTAATTCCAAAAAATTTAGTTAAACCTGAAATAAAAATTTACGAGTTATAAAATGAAAATAAAATTAAAAGATATTGCACACGCAAGAAGCGGTGATAAAGGGGATGCAGGAAATGTCGGCGTAATTGCCTTTGATGATGAAGGTTATGAAATAATTAAAAAACATTTAACCGCAGAAAGAGTTAAAGAACATTTCAAAGGGATTTGTTTTGGTGAAGTTGAAAGATATGAATTACCAAATTTACGAGCTATTAATTTTTTACTTCACAACACTTTAGGAGGCGGGGGAACGGTATCTCTTAAATACGATGCACAGGGTAAAATACTAGCTTCTGCTATGCTTAGAATGGAAATAGAAGTCTAAATTTTGTATAAACTAATTTGAGATTATTTTATGTACGAAGAAGAATTAAAAACCTTAGAAAATTATAAAATCCGTATCGATAAACTACGAGGTTATCTTTGACATTGGAGAAAAAGAATCAAAGATAAAAACTCTCCAAGCTGAAACCGCTACCGAAGGATTTTGGGACGACCAAAGCGGGGCACAGAAGATCCTTCAAAAAATAAAATTACTTGAAGACTGGGTACTTCTTTGGAAAGGATTGGAAAACAAATGTGAAAACCTAATTGAATTTATTCAATTAGCACAACTTGAAGAAGATGATTCCCTTTCGCAAGAAATAAATGCCGATATAAAAGAGTTGTTAAAGGAGGTTGAAGATGCCGAATTCAAAAATATGCTTAACGGGAAAGATGATGCTAAGAACTGCATATTAACAATTCACTCCGGTGCGGGCGGAACAGAAGCACAGGATTGGGCTGATATGCTTATGAGAATGTATTTTCGTTGGGGTGAGCAGAATAATTTCAAAATGACTTTGCTTGATATTCTTGACGGTGAGGCTGCCGGAATTAAAAGTGCCACAATCCAAGTGGAAGGGAAATTTGCATACGGATATTTAAAAGCCGAAAACGGTGTACATAGGTTGGTAAGGATTTCTCCTTTTGATTCCAATAAAAGAAGGCACACTTCCTTTGCTTCGGTATTTGTAATTCCCGAAGTTGACGACACAATTGAAATAGAAATAAATCCGGCTGATTTAAGAATTGACACATACCGTTCCGGCGGGAAAGGCGGGCAGAGTGTAAACAAAGTTGAGACCGCCGTCAGGATTACACATTTACCGACAAAAACCGTAGCAACGTGTCAGAACGAAAGATCACAATTACAAAATCGAACTAATGCAATGAAGCTTTTAAAGTCAAAGTTATACCAATTGGAACTTGAAAAGCAGGAAGCAGAATTGGATGAAGTGGAAAAGGGCAAAATGAAAATAGAATGGGGAAGCCAGATAAGGTCTTATGTTTTTCATCCGTATAATATGGTAAAGGATCATCGCACAAACGAAGAGACATCGGACATACAAAAAGTAATGGACGGGGATATAAATAAATTTATAAAATCGTATTTATTAAAATTTAGTCAGAATTGATATGATGAATAGGGAGGCTGTCTCAAAAGTAATCTCTTTATTAAAAAATAGCACACAGATAACACGGATCAAGCGGATTTTCGCAGATTTTTTATTTGAAAATTACTTTTGAGACAACTTCCTTTAATATTTTAATTTGGAAAAGAAGAGAAGTACAAGACATAAAAACAACCAAACTTTTTTCGATAAAGTTTACAAAGTTGTTGAGAAAATACCCTACGGCAAGGTTACAACTTACGGTGATATTGCTGAAGCTTGCGGAACACGTGCTGCTGCTCGAACAGTCGGGTGGGCATTAAACGGCGCAAAAGAATCGGGCTTGCCTTGTCACAGGGTGGTGAACAGATTTGGTGCGCTTACGGGGAGATTGCATTTCGGTGAAATATCAATTATGGAAGATCTTTTAACATCCGAAGGGATTGAATTTGATAGTAATGGCTGTGTAATATTAGAAAAATATTTATGGATCCCGCCTCAATATAAATAGTAACTTCTATCTTGTTGAAATTTTTATTGAAGAGACACCGGAATCAATTTTAAAGAATATCTTTTTAGCAGTTTCATCAAAATTTGGAGTTCTATACAACCCGCTTTTAATTTTTTCAAATCCTCTAAAGTTTTTTGAAGATAGACTTATATCAGCATCAATTTCTGAACCAACCGATTGAGGTATCGATATCTTTATTGAAGAAGCTCCGGCATCAATAATTACGTTTGTTTCATTTTTGGGGACACCCAATTTAAGATGCAGGGAAGCTGCTCCCATATCAATATTTAATTCTCTAATGTCATAAGGAGTTAAATCAAAATCCATTGCGGAAGCACCCAAATTAAAATCCAATATCCACGATGGATTAGTATTCAGCTCAATAGCAGTTCTATTTTTATAATTTTTCTTGAACCAACTAATGTTATTTGATTTCCCCCAAAAATTTATAATTGCAAAAGTATTGTCTTCGGTTTTAAAATCATAACTGTATTTTGTACCCTCGGATGTAACAAAAAATAATTTTTTGGTAGTTTGTTTTATCTTAAATGCACCCGCACCGGAATTAAAATATATTTTGGCTTTTTTATAGGACGGATTATAATCTTCAGAAAAGGTAGAATATTTATACTTTGTATTTATCACTATGTTATTGCCATTGCTGCTCCAGTCATATTCATTTGCAAAAAAATATTTAGCTGAACTGAATCCGGCAAAAATGGTAAGTGCTAAAATAATAGCAGCCAACCCGCTGAAGAAACTTTTGAAGACAGAACCTTTTACAAGTAACGCTAATCCCAACATAACAATAAATGCGGGCCAAAATTTCCACAAATTATAAAACTCATAATTTAAAGAACCGAAATTACTCAATAGGATAAGCAGTCCCAATGTTATAAAAAATGCGCCCCAAAATATTGATTTAGTTTTCATTTTAATTCCGCGTAATATTAGTTATTCTTGGATTTAAATAATAAAGCAATACCAAGTGCAATAAATACCAAAGGCCAAAAAGCATCAAAAGAAATAAAATTATCGAATAATAATATCACACCCAAAACTACAAGGACACCACCAAAAATATAAGCGGTTCTTGTTCTGTTGTTTGTCGCTTGATTTTTGTTTACTTCGGCATTTTCAGAAGTAGTCTTATGGTCTGAAGTAGAAGTTGAAGTCGAATTAAAATCATTCTCAACAGTAAATGGTTCTTCAGGAATAATAATCCACAGTAGAATGTATGCAAGAATACCTGCTCCGAAGAATAGTGCAAAGACAAAAACTATTCTTACAATTACTGCGTCAATATCAAAATATTCTGCAATTCCGCCGGCAACGCCGCCTATCATCCTGTCATTTCTTGAACGATACCATTTTTTCTGCATTATTAACTCCTCCGCAAGAGAATATTATTATTTCAATTAGCAAAATAAAAAGATAATATTATGAAGCTATTGTTTTATTATAAATGGTAAATTATATACACATTTGGATAAATGACAAGATTAATGGGGAAGATTAGAAGCTAATAATTCAATAAGAACAAATAATATTAATAAATAAATAATTAGAAAAGTATAGATAAAAG
>DRJC01000292.1 GCA_011052365.1 Ignavibacteria bacterium | reverse complement strand
GGTAATTTTTCTTTTTTTGCAAAACAGATGATGTTTCAGATTAACAGGAGAGCAAAAACTTTTAGAGGGCTTTTAAAATTTACACAAACATTTCCTACGGGTGCTTCTAATGTAAGTGCCGATGTTTATTCTTCGCAAATTATGTTTGTAACAGGATACGTTACTCTTAAATACGGTTTATACGGTTCGGCAGGATATACATTTATTTCCAAAAATTTACCTGATAATTTGGTTTATAATTTTGCTTTCGGATATCCTCTTCTGCCTCAGAAATATCCGCCGTTCCAGTTAAATCTTTATTTGGAATTGAACGGACAGCACGTGTTTGAAGTTGATAAGAATTTATTGTTTTTGTCACCGGGGTTGCAATTCATTACTTCCAGCAGATTATTGTTTGAAACTTCTGTTCAGATTCCAATTGCCGATGATAGAAATATATTTAATTATACTTATTCATTCGGGATAAGATGGCTGGCGTTTTAAAATAAATAATCCGTTAGCTAACGGATAAAGAGGTTCTCAGTGAGTAAGTTCAAAGATTCACTTAACATTGTTTTTTCAAATCTGCCTGACGGCAAGTCAGGAAAAAAATACAGAATTATCGGAATAATAAGTTTCGTGTTCTTTTTACTTTTGTATTTGATAACTCTTCCGGCATCGTATACCGGCGGAAAAATTGGATTAATTTCGTTCCAATATTTAACGCCAAGAATGATAATTTTTGCTTTCATTTTTGCGCTGCTTCTATCTGTATTAATTCCATTTGTAGTTTTCCTTGTAAACAGAAGTAGAAAAGGACATACGGCTTCGGCAGCAGGCGGAATATTTGTCAGTATTATTACTCCCTTCCTTTGTTGCTCGCCGTTGCTGCCGGTTGTGCTGGGCTTTATTGGAAGTATTATTCCAATTTTACCCGCTTCGCTCGGACTTACTGTGCAGGAATTTGTTGTTACTCACCAAACTGAAATTTATTTAGGAGTAGTGGCTCTGTTGTTATTGTCGATTTATCAAAATTCAAAATCAATTTTAAAGTGTTCTGATTGTAAGGTATGAGTAATAATTAGAAATTAAAATAAATTTTAACTATTTAAATAATGTAATAAAATGGTAAATGAGACAAAAAAAATTCAGTTAAAATTGGGGGGTTTAAGCTGCTCGTTTTGTGCATCGACTCTTGAAAAAGCATTTGCAAAAAAAGAAGGCATAAAAAAAGCAACAGTCAGCCTGGCGCATAATGAAATTTTGGTTGAGTACAAACCTGAGAAACTAACACCTAATAATATTAAAGATACTATCAAAGACCTTGGTTACATTGTTCGCGATCCTGATAAATTAAAAGCTTTTGAAGAGGAAGAGCAGGAAATAAAACAAAAGCGTTCAAAACTTTTTCTATCGGCTTCGTTTACTGCTGCTGCATTATTAATAATGTTAATTATGTGGTCAGGAATTATGCTACCCTGGTTTGTTTGGATTATGTTCGGGCTGGCTTTAATTACCGTTTTTGGACCGGGTTTGTTTATTCTGAAAATGGCTTTTCAATCACTAAAAAGGGGAATTCTTAATCAACATGTTTTACTGGAGTTCGGTGCTTTCTCGGGATTAGCAGGAGGTATAGCCGGATTTTTTATTAAAGATTTTCCCGGTATAGAATTTTTTGCCGTTTCGGTTTTTATAGTAACTTATCATATTCTATCGGATTTCACTTCATTAAAAGTAAGAACAAAAGCCTCACAAGCGGTAAGAAATCTTTTAAAGCTTCAACCTTCTACAGCGAGTGTAATTAGAAATAATAACGAGGAGGTAATTCCGGTAGAAGAATTAAATATTAATGATTTAATACGGATTCGTCCGGGAGAAAACATCCCGGTTGACGGGAATATAGTTGAAGGCAGTTCAAGTGTTGACGAAAGCATTGTAACCGGTGAATCAATGCCGGTTGAAAAGAAAACCGGGGATGAGGTTATCGGCGGTTCGATGAATAAATCAGGCACAATGATTGTGAAAGTTACTCATTTAGGTGAAGACAGCTTTCTTCAAAAAGTAGCACATTCAATAGAAGAAGCAAGGGCATTAAAACCCGGTATTATTTTATTGGTTGATAAAATATTAAAATATTATGTACCGGGCGTATTATTTTTTTCAGGATTAAGTATTCTTATATGGACTGCCGGTGATTACTTTGTTACCGGACATATTGATTTGGTCAGGGGTATTCTTGCAGTTTTAGCCGTCTTTATAATGGGTTATCCTTGTGCATTGGGTATGGCAACTCCTCTCGCTATGATTCACGGTGGAGGTAAAGCAGCGGAAAAAGGTATCCTGGTAAGATCAAGTATAGCATTTCAGGCTTTAAAGGATGCCAATATAATTGTCTTTGATAAAACAGGGACTATAACAAAAGGTACACCGGAACTTACTGATATTATACAAGTTGACGGTAAGAACCTGACTACTCATCTTGTCTCAGACAAGACGGAGCGGGCAGGCCAGGCAGGTAAAGATTATATTATACAAACCGCTGCCTCTGCTGAATATCCTTCCGAACATCCTCTCGCCGAAGCAATTGTAAACTATGCGGATAAAAATAATTTGACTCTCCAACAGGTAATAGATTTCGAATCTTACCCGGGTAAAGGGGTTAAAGCTTTTATTGAGAACAACGAAATTCTTGTCGGTAGTTTAAATTTCCTTAATAGCAAAAATGTTATGATGTTAAATAATGCAGTGCAGATATCTGAAAAAATGAAAGACAATTCCAAGACAATAGTCGGTGTTTCTGAAAACGGCAAATTAATCGGAATGTTTGCTATTGCAGATACAATTAAAGAAGATGCAAAAGATGCGATTAAAAAATTAAAGGATGCCGGCTTAGAACCAATAATGATTACCGGGGATAATAAGCAAACCGCTCTTTCTGTTGCCGAACAAGTCGGTATTGAAAGAGTTGAAGCTGAAGTTTTGCCCGAAAATAAATTACATAAAATTAGGCAGCTACAAGAATCGGGCAATAAAGTTATTATGGTAGGTGATGGTATTAATGATGCCCCGGCTTTAATGCAGGCTGATGTTGGTATAGCAATTGGTACCGGGACAGACATTGCAATTGAATCTGCTGATATTGTTGTAATGGGCGGCAGGCTAAGGTCAATTCCGGATGTTTATCAAATCGGTAAAAATTCATACAATAAAACTGTGCAGAATCTTACCTTGGCATTTTCATTTAATGGAATTGGAGTACCATTGGCTGTAAGCGGTTTAATTAGCCCGATATGGGCAATGATAGCAATGGTTGCAAGTGTCAGCACCGTATTACTTAATTCATTCGGGACTTCAATTTTTAAAAGCAAAAGAAACAAGTCCAAAACTTTAAATATCGATATAAAAAACATTCATTGTGATAATTGCATAAAAACAATTAAAAAAGTCCTGCACGAAAAGATTAAAAATGTAAAAGTAAACGCAAGTTTAAATAATCATATTATAGAAGTTACTTATAAAGATACCAAGATCACTGAAGAAGGTATTGAAGAGATTTTAATCACAAATGGATTTTATGCCAAAGTGATTGAAAAAAGTACTTGACAAACACCCTGCGGGTAAGCGTATATTTGAAGCAAATATTTTGAAAGAAAATGACAAAGATAGAAATAATCCGTTAGCTAACGGATAAGAAAATGAGTTGTAGCGGTTGTGCAGGGAGAATTTATAGGGCATTATCTCAGTACGATGGAGTTATAAGAAGTTCTGTTGATTACAAAAACAGAAACGTATCTGTAAAATTTGATGAACAGAAAATATCAGGAAATAAAATAAAAGAAATAATAAACACTATAGGTTTTGAGGTTATTCAAAATGTTGAAAATTAAGAAGTATGTTGTTGTTGGTAGCCTAATAATTATTTTAAGTAGTACGCAAATTTTTGCCCACGACCCAATCTATGGGCATGGACCGGACGTGCTTTTCAAAGGAGGTTTGTCACTTGGTTTAACTTTAAAAAGCGGTTTAGGTTTTGTTAGAAATGAGTATGAATTGGGATATGGAGTTACACCTAAATGGACAATCGGTACGGATATTCCTTTCAGTAACGAAACAGGAAGTTACGACTTTGACGGAATAGGAATTAAAAGTAAATACCGTTTTTATGTCGACTATAGTAAAGGTGCAATGCTTGAATTTACAGCTCTCGGCAGTTATAAATATTCTAAAGATAACATCAAACCTGATGTGCTAAATATTGGATTAACGTCCGGTAGGGAGTCTGTTGCGTGGTATTGGTTTGCAAGTGTTCTTTACACAGGAAAAATAACAAATAGCTTATTGAAACCCGGTGATGAAATTAATTATGATTTGACTTTTGGTTATAGATTAAACCATATAAATTATTATAAACCTGATTATGTTATTTTTCTTGAGTTTATAGGTAAACATCAATTCACTTCAAAATTAAATAATTCTAATATTGCTCGGTCCGGTGGTAATTCTTGGGCAATTGCACCTACGTTAATGTTTACTTATCGTAATTATGCTTTGCGGGCAGGTGTAAAATTCGGTATCGGTGAAAGCGGTTACATTAACAGACCCAAAACAAATTTTAAAGTTTCAATTGAAATGCATATTTAATACATAATAATAAAGGATAAAAAGATGTCACAAATATTAAAGCAAAAGATTAAAATTTTCAGCAGCATTTTATTTGCAGTATTAATAGTTAGTTCCTTTAGTTTTCAGGTTCAAGCACAGCAGAAGGAAAACAGCAAAAAATATATCAAATTAGAAGTCGACGGACTTGCCTGTCCTTTCTGTGCCTACGGGTTGGAGAAAAATCTACGAAATAATATTGAAGGATTAGATGATCTGTATATAAATATAGAAAATGGTTATGTAACATTTAGTTTTCCAAAACAGGATAAACTGAAAAATAAAAAACTGGAAGATATAGTAGAAGAAGCAGGTTTTAAGGCAAGAAAAATTTCTTTTTCCGATAAACCTTTTCCCAAAGGAGAAGATAAATAATGAAAAATATTATAATCATATTATTTCTGGGTTTTTTGTTTCTAACCGGTTGCAGTAATAATAAGGGATACAAATTTGTAAAGGAAATAAAATTAGAGGGAATGAATCCCATAAGTGCCGCCGTTGGTAAAACCGGCATTTGGGTTTCAGACTCTAAAAATAACAGGGTTATTAAAATAAATGAAAGCGGTAAAATACTTGAAGAGTTTAACGACTTTAAAAGACCAATGCATATTTCGCTGTTCAAAGGAAAGGTTTATATCCCGGAATTTCTGAACGATTCGATAAAAGTAATTGGTAACGGTAAGGTACTAAATTTTAATTTAGGGATAAAACCTAACGCCCCGGCTGGGATTGACGTGGCAGGTTCATTTATTGCCGTTGCTGATTTTTATAACCATCGTATAATTGTAAAAAATGGGGATAGCACTTACACCATTGGAAAGAAAGGTCATAAAAACGGTGAGTTGTTTTATCCGACTGATGTTAAAATTGTTAAAGACAAAATAGTTGTCGCCGATGCTTACAACAACAGGGTACAAGTGTTTAACCGTGAAGGTAAATTTATCAGTGCTATTGGTTATAAAGATTCTATAAAGGTAGCAACAGGTATTGATGCAGATGCAAATGAAATACTTGTAACCGATTCCGGGAATAACCGTGTTTTAATTTATAACTGGAAAGGTAAAAGAATTGGAACGTTAACAAAAAGCTTAAATTATCCGATAGATGTTTTTATTGATAGAGATGAAATTCTTATTTCAAATTTTTATAAGGGTATAATTTCTGTCTATAAAAAATAATAATATCGGAATAACATAGATTAAGAAGAAACAGATAACAGCCATTGTTAACTAAAAAAATGAACTTCTGTTCGTCGAGTTGATTTACAATCTGTCAATCTCCCGTTATAAACCGATTGAATATGAAGAAGTTAAATATGAAAAGTTGGATGTGATAATTGAAAAAGTATTAAATTTGTAAAAAGAAATAAACATAAAAAAAACAAAAAGATAATTCCGGATGGCTAAATCAAAAGATGTAAAAAGTGATATCACTAAAAGTGATTATTCCACACTTATAGGTGATATTAGCTCGGTTTTAGAAAACGCAAGAAAGTTTTCCGCTCGTGCCATTAATTCTATACTCACCTCTGCATATTGGTTAATTGGCAGAAGAATTGTTGAGTATGAATTCCATGGTATGGATCGCTCTGAACACTATGGCGAAAAACTACTTAAAACTCTCTCCTCCGATCTCCTAAAAAGATTTGGACGTGGTTTCTCACGCCAGAATATTCAACTTATGAAAAAGTTTTATGAAGCTTATCCATCACAAAAGATTAGCCAGACATTGTCTGGCAAATCTTCTGATTACTATGAGGTCAGTCAATCTTTGTCTAATCAAATTAATCATGATATTGCGCAGACGCTGTCTGCACAATCTTATCTATTCGATATAGCAAAATAT
>DRJC01000291.1 GCA_011052365.1 Ignavibacteria bacterium | reverse complement strand
AATAATAATCATAGGATATGCATTTACAAATTGCATAAATACGCCTGCCTGGAAAAACGAAACTATCTGACCTACAACTTCCCATCCGCTTTCTATTGAGAATGCTCTGAAAAAAATGAAAGCAAAAACAACGAGATGAAATGTAATTAAAATCTGGAAAAACTTTAATAGTTTTGTATTACTCAGTTTCAATTTGTTATAGAGCAGCGTTTTAGGTTTTCGCAAAAAGACAGATATTACAATATACAGTCCGTGTAATGTGCCGAAAAAAACGAATGTCCAAGCTGCACCATGCCAAAAACCTATGAGAAAAAATGTTACAAACAAAGCAATGGCAGTGCCGTAAATCCTAAGATTTCTTAACTTCATTTGAAGAGGTGCAAATAGGTAATCAAGCAGCCAAGAGGATAATGTGATATGCCATCTCCGCCAAAAATCAGCTATGCTTGTAGCTTTAAAAGGTGCATTAAAGTTATCCATTATATTAAAGCCCAGCAAAAGAGCCACACCAATTGCCATATCCGTGTAACCGGAAAAATCCATATAAAGCTGAAGCGTGTAAGCATACGATGCTAATAAGTTTTCTACGCCGGTGTATCTTGTTGGGTCGCCGAAAACTCTATCGACAAAATTAAGACCTATAAAATCAGCGATAACAATTTTCTTAAATAAACCTGCCATTATCAGGTATGTTCCCTTCCCAATATTTTCGCGGGGCACATTTATTTCACTTTGTATTTGAGGAAGTAGTTTTGAAGCCCTATCAATAGGACCAATTAGCAAATCTGCAAAAAAGAACATATAAAGGGAAAAATCTCTAAAACTTTTAACCGGTTGGAATGTACCCATATAAATATCAATTACGTAACTGAGTCCTTTAAATGTGTAAAATGAAATACCAATCGGTAGGAAAATATCCAAAGCATCAATGTGCCCTGAGCTAATATCATTAATTATTTGAATGAAAAAATTAGTGTATTTGAAATAACCGAGCACTCCAAGGTTAACAACCAAGGTTAAAACAAAAAGAAATTTCCTATTACCGGTTCCCTCTTTTAACGAACCCAGTATTTGACCCGAATAATAATTTGCAATGGTCATTATTACGAGAATAAGAAAATAATCCCCCACAGCTTTATAATAAAAGAACAGTGAGAAAAAGATAAGTGTAAAAATTCGTAGACTTTTTTTGTATGCGAAAATTTTATACAGTACTAATAACGTAAAGAAAAAGAAGATAAAAAAACTTGTACTGAAAAGTAAAGGATCACCTTCTTGGTATGTAAATAATTGTAGCAGTTTACTGAAATCAATATTGAAGATCATTCATTCTCCGTAAAATTGTTTTATCCGTTTTCTATTTTTGCTCTAATTTAGAATTCACTAAATTTTGAAGAGCACCAATATTCTGGCATTTTAATACTTCTATGCCTTTAAAATGTACATTAAAAGCTTTTTCAACAGCGAGAATAACATTAATATGATTTAGTGAATCCCAACCGGGTACCTGGTCCGCTGTTGTGTCATCCTGTATATCAAAATCTTCTAAATTAAGCTCATCAAGTATTACTTTTTTAAACTTTTCTGTTATCATTTATTAACTCCATTTAATATTTTCTTTTTTTACAACCAGTCTTTCTTTATTAGCTTTTCGGCTGGGTTTGCCTGCAGAACTTTTTATCAACCATCTTGGCGGTACCAAATAAACTTTTTTTATGTTTATGTCGTCGGACATTCCCGCCTTTATAATATCCATTATTAATTTTTTATGTTCTTCTTTGTCTGTTATTTTTGTCTCTGCTGCTACACTTATTTGTTCGCTTCCTAAGTCCTCATCGTCTTCACCAAAAGCAACTACTCTTCCGGGAATTACACCCTCAACATGACTGACTAAATCTTCAACGTCTTCGGGATATACATTATTACCCGCCACAATAATGATATCTTTTTTCCTTCCGATAATATAATATTCATCGTCTAAGCAGAAGCCGTAATCACCGCTGTAAAACCAGCCGTCTTTTAAAGCTGCAGCAGTTTTTTCGGGATAATTTCTGTAACCGTCAAATAACGAAACAGAAGATATAACTACCTCCCCAACCATTCCTTCTTCCAAGTCGTTACCGTTTTCATCTAAAATTCTTACTTCACAACCTTCAATTGTTTTGCCGGATGAAACACAGACTCTTGAATTTTCATCGTGTCCGTTTAACTCAATTACACCTTTTGCAATACTTTGTCTTTTAACCCAAAGAACTTTAGCCTCTGTGTCAGGCGGAGTTTGTGTTACAGCAAAAGTTGTTTCTGCCATAGCATAACAAGCACATAAAGATTCAGGTTTAACGCCGTAATCTTTATATCTTTTATAAAACAGTTTATGACTTTTATTTCTTACGGGTTCACTACAATTAATAAACATTCTCATACTTTCAAGAGAAATCCCTTCCAATTCATCTTCGTGAACTTTATCCGCTAAAATGTTGTAGGCAAAATTAGGAAGCCAAGTAAGAGTTCCTTTTTCTTTTGAAATAGCTTCCAACAAAAGACTTGGTATCATTATCCATTCAAATGTATTTATTTGAACTGTTGGAATACCAAATGCCAGCGGTAAGTGAAATGCAGCAATTAATCCCATATCATGATATAAAGGTAACCAACTGATAATTTTATCTTCAGAGGTTAAGTTTATGGCTTTTCCATAATTTGCAACATGATCTAATACGGCTTTGTGAGAAAGTAATACGGGTTTTTGCAAACCTGTAGTTCCACTTGAATGCTGTAGCAAAACGGGATCAGTATCAGAAACACTCGCTCTTATTTGTTCTATTAATTCTAACTCTTTGCCTTCAAATTTTAGATCTTTCTCCCACTCTAACGGAAAAAATATTCCTCTAATTGTACTGTTATCCTCAGTAACTAAAGGTTCAATTATATCTGCAATAGGTCTTTCAGTAAGTATCCAATCAAGACCCGAACGTTTTGACATACCTTCAATACCCTGTCTGAATTTATCCGGGTGTAAACGTGGGTTTGGGTAAGCTAAAACAGCAGGGATAGCTCCAATGCTTGATATTCCTAAATAAATAGGGTAGAAATATTTATTGTGTCTCATAACAGTTGCACAAACGTCCCCTTTTTGAACTCCTCTCTTTTTAAGCCCGACTGCAAAACTTTCAGCTGCTTTTATAATTGATGAAAAAGTCCATCTAAAAGGTTCTTCTCCGGCAACCCAATGAACAATCGCATCTTTATCAGGGTGTTTTTCTGCATTTATAACCCAGCGTGACCATTCTGTTTCATTTGTATTAATCATAGTTTTTATCATCATTAACCCTCTCTTATAAATATATTTATTTATAAAATTATTTAATTAGTTACCCCGTTAATAAATTACATTTAATAAGTCCTTTTTTTTACTAATAATCTGCTTCTTCCCAACAATCTTTTTCTGTTTGCTTTTCTGCTCGGTTTACCGGCAGAACTTTTTATTAACCATCTTGGCGGTACTAAATAAACCTTCTTTATGCTTATATCGTCTGTCATTCCGGCTTTTATTATATCTAATGTTAACTTTTTTTGTCCCTCTTCATCGGATATTTTTGTCTCTGCAACAACGCTTATCTGCTCACTGCCAAGTTCTTTACTATTTTCACCAAACGCAATTACTCTTCCGGGAATAACTCCTTCAACATTACTTGCTATATCCTCAACATCCTCAGGATAAATATTATTTCCTGCAACAATTATTATATCCTTCTTCCTTCCGATTATGTAATAATAATCTTCATAACAAAATCCATAATCACCGCTATAATACCAACCGTCTTTTAAAACGGCGGAAGTTTTTTCCGGGTAATTTCTATAACCGTCAAATAGTGAAACCGACTTAATTAGTAACTCCCCAACTCGTCCTTCTTCTAAATCATTTCCTCTCTTATCAATTATCTTTACTTCACAACCATCAATAACTTTTCCTGATGATACACATACTCTTGAATTTTCTCCACTATCAGTAATCTTGACAATACCTTGAGATAATTTTTGCCGATCAACATTTAATTTTTTTATTATTTCTCCCGCAGGTGTTTGAGTGGTAGAAAAAGTAACCTCCGCCATTCCATAAGAACTTGATAAGGAATTTTCTTTCACTCCGTATTTCTTATATCGTTCATAAAATATTTTATTACTTCTATCTCTGACAGGCTCACTGCAATTAATGAACATTCTCATGCTTTCGAGCGAAATTCCTTTTAATTCTTCATCGTGAACTTTATCCGTCAAAATGTTGTAGGCAAAATTAGGTAGCCACGTAAGAGTTCCTTTTTCTTTTGAAATAGCTTCCAACAAAAGACTTGGTATCATAATCCATTCAAAAGTATCGATTTGAACTACGGGGATACCAAATGCCAAAGGTAAATGAAATGCAGCAATCAAACCCATATCGTGATATAAAGGAAGCCAGCTTACAATCTTATCATTAGGTGATAGGTCTATAGCTTTTCCGTAATTTTTAACGTGGTCTAAAACTGCTTTATGAGAAAGCAACACAGGTTTTTGTAAACCGGTAGTACCCGAAGAATGCTGTAATAATACCGGGTCGGAACTTTTTATATTAGCTCTAACTTGATTTATCAACTCCTTTTCTTTCCCTTCAAATTTTAAGTCTGTCTCCCATTCCAAGGGGAAAAAGCTTCCTCTTATTGTACTGTTTTTTTCAGTTATTAAAGGCTCTATCATTTCTGAAATTTCTCTTTCAGTAAGTATCCAATCCAGACCGGAGCGTTTTGACATACCTTCAATACCTTGTCTGAATTTATCAGGATGAAGACGGGGATTTGGATATGCTAATGCTGCAGGAATTGCACCTATACTTGAAATGCCTAAATATATTGGGTAGAAATATTTGTTGTGTCTAATAACCGTTGCACAAACATCACCGCGCTGTACACCTCTTTTTTTAAGACCGACAGCAAAGCTTTCAGCAGCCTTTAAGATACTCGAAAAAGTCCATCTAAAAGGTTCTTCGCCGGCAACCCAATGAACAATTGCTTCTTTATCGGGATATTTCTCAGCATTTTCTACCCAGAGATCCCATTCTATCTCCCTGGATTTAGATAAAGTTTTAATCATATTTTTTCCCGTGCTTATTACTAAAATAATTGCTCATAAAAAATTAGTCTTAAAATAAAGTCTTCATTGATTAACCGAATCCATTTCCATTACAGGTTCATCATTAAGTTCCATATTAATAATAGAATCCGGTTTTATATCCATTAACATATCAACAGGCTTAACTTTATAATTCATTATTTTAGTATTCTTAGGAATATAAAAGAGTAGAATAGAAAATAAAATAGTCAAACCGACTAATATTAGTGGTCGAGTAATATCTTTAATTTTGTTCATATTGATTTTAGATAAAATTCTTTTACTGCCTTATAATTATTAAGAAATTACTTTAAGCGGTAAAATGACAAATATTATACCAAGGTTCATTTTTCGATAAAAGGTCAAATGATTCGATGAAGATAAAATAAAACATTTTTTTTTAACAACAAAAAAGTTTTTTTAAGAATTTTATCATTTTGAGATGCAAAAATAAATCAGATATTTAATTTTGTTAAGATTTGTATTACATAACTTGACCAAATTTTATAACCCAAAGCAGAAAGATGGACACCGTCAACCGTGTATTCTTCTTTTAAGTGATTATCAATTGAAAGTTTTTCGTTCAGATTTAAAAAAATAATTTTATTTTGAGCGGCATATTTTTTTAACTGAAGATTTAGAGCAGCAACTCTTTCATTTATCGTATCAAACAAGGGAGAACCGTTTTTTACAAATAATGTTGATTGCAGAACAATTTTTATTTTATGCGATTTTAATGAATCAACAATTTTTGTTATATTTTGAAAAACTTCGTTTACTTGTTTACCGTAAAATAAATCATTGATACCACCCATTATAAAACATATTTTAGGTTTTAAATTATAAACATATTTTAATCTGTGTAAATAACCCGAAGTAAGGTCCCCGCTTATTCCTCTTTCAGCTACATCGTTTCTATTTATAAGTTCGTTCCAATTAGCTCCGTGAGTTATTGAATTACCGAGCATAACAATTTTTGCACGCTTCATTCTATATATATTATATAATTCGGTTTGTATTACATAACTGGGATTTTTTAGATATAAGCTTGTATCGGTAACAGCAGGGTTTGATTGTGGTTTAATTATAATTGTTGATAATAAGACAAAGATGATGACATTTAGTACAGATTTCATAATTATAATATAAATAATTTATAGTAAATATTTTTAATTTGTCACGGAGTGGTCCCCCCCCAAAAAAAGGGGCAGGCGTGATAACCAAGGACAAGCACCAAACAACAAATCATAAAAAACAAACAAATCCCAAGTACCGAATTTCAAAATAACAAAATTTGGAATTT
>DRJC01000290.1 GCA_011052365.1 Ignavibacteria bacterium | reverse complement strand
TATATTAGCAACTCACCTTACGTAAAATATTATGACCCTTACACTTTTTATAACGGATAAATGTCCGGCTTGCGCCAGAGTTAAAAAACAGGTTGATGATATTACTAAAAAAAGTAATGATCTTAACCTGCAAATTGAAAACATAAAAGATTACCCCCAAAAGAATCTTTTAATTGTACCGGCTCTTTATATTGAAGATGAACTTTATGCTTACGGTGATATAAATGAAAAAAGATTGTTGAAAAGAATAAAAGTAAAAGAAACCGAAACGGCTATTATATCAAAACTTTAATCAACTACTTACCATGGGGAATGGCTACGCCAAAGTCATTATAAGAACCTCTATATAGAGAACTCAATAATAAATTATTAATTTCCGAATCTTGGATTTACAATATTATTGTAAATTGAGCCGAACGTATATGTAAAACCAATGGAACCGTAATATTGATATTGAGTTGCTAATTCTCTTCTTTGTAGTAAAACTTCTTCTAAATTGACGCTGCTTAAAGGTAGCGAAAGTTGATTGTGTACTGCTTGATAGCTGCCACTAAGATCAAGCGAAAGTCCTTTTATTAAATTAATAGATAAATTACCGCTAATTTTAAAAGAGTTTTTCGAAAAATCGTGTAAATAATTTGACGCATCTAATGTTGTGCTGACATTTCCCCAGGGTTGAATTAGTACTAAAGTAAATTCAATTTTTTGTTCCCATAAAAATTCACGGGTTTTATAATAGATTGTTTCTTCGGCATAATTATTAAAATTACCACCAATTTTATAGTCGAATCTAAGTTGTCTACTATTAGATTCAGAATAAGGAAAAAAATTATATTCGATGCCCGGTGTAAAAGACGTTCTGATATTTATATTTTTATATGTAGAAGACCATGCCCCAAGCCAAGCTCCCAAAGACCAATGTTTTGATAAAGATTTAACTAAATATGTACTAAAATATTGACTACGGGTAATATTTGTAATTGTACTCTTCTGAAATTTAAAATTACTTTCATTGTATGAACCGCCTATTAGTATTCTGAATTTCCAATCTTTTGTAACACGACCGGCAGATAACATTCCTCTAAAATTAATAAACTTTGTTGATCTTTGACCTGTAAGGAAACTTCGTAATTTAATTTTATATACCCAATAATTCCATTTATCAACATCTGCGACATTTAATCCATTAGCATCTCTTTTTGCGTTAAACGATATTTTAATATCCTTTGCAAGTGGTGTTTTAGCAACAAATCTTATTAAACCCAACTTAATTGTTTTTAACATTTTATCTCTTTTGGAATCTTTGGTATCGGTTTTATTAACGAAATATCTAAGGGTATCACGCATTCCCGGAAATTTATTTTTCCCGATAAATATTAATGTGTACTCATTACCTTGTCCCCCGGTGCGTTGTCTTGTAAAAAGAATGTGAACATCGGCATACTGCCGTGCTCGTACAATATTAGCAAATTGTAAGTTTTCTTTTAGGAAATTCAAATCAACATTTTGAAAATCAACAAAAACATTTATTGCCTGGTTTTTTATTAAAGATTGTTCGCTTTGTGCGGAAATAAAATTTGAGGATAAAACCGCAAGAAATAACATAAATAGAATGTTTGTTTTCAACAATTTTGATACTTCTCTATTTTTAAAAGGTTTTAGACAAATTATTACAAATTTTGTTTTTTTTAGTTTCTAATTTTACAAATAAATTGTGAGAATTAGATGTAAATTAAATAGTTAGTTGAAATTTCTTTTGGGAAAAAGAATAAAGATAAAAAAAACAGACCTAATTGATGGAACACTTCGACATAATTATTATTGGTGCAGGCATTGTTGGAACTGCAACGGCAATGTCTATATTGAACAAAAAGAACCTGTCAATAGCAATAATTGAAACCGAAAAAGAACCTGCACTTCACCAAACCGGTAACAACAGTGGTGTAATACACTCCGGGTTATATTATAAACCCGGCTCTTTAAAAGCAAAAAATTGTATCGATGGAAGAAACAAGTTGTATCAATTCTGTAAAGAGAACGATTTAAATTATGACCAATGTGGAAAATTAGTTGTAGCTACAAACAGAAAAGAAATTGCCGCACTAAATGAACTTGAACGAAGAGGAAAAGCTAACGGTTTAGCCGGAGTAAAAAGATTAACTAAAAATGAAATCGAAGAATACGAACCAAACGTTAAAGGAATTGACGGGTTGTACGTTCCGGAAACAGGCATTGTAAATTATAAGCAGGTTACAGATAAATACGTTGAAAACATTATTTCAAGAGGTGGTGTCCTTTTTACTAATAATGAATTTCAATCTCTTGTTAACAAAAAAAATGAGTTAATTGTAAGTACCAACCACAAAGAAATTACTACTAAAATTTTAATTAATTGCGGAGGGTTATACTCCGATAGAGTTGCGTCAATTTGTGGTGTTGATCCTGAGATAAAAATAATCCCGTTCCGCGGTGAATACTACGAATTAAAAAAAGATAAAAGAGCACTTGTTAAAAATTTAATTTACCCGGTTCCCGATCCGCAATTTCCTTTCTTGGGTGTTCATTTCACTCGAATGATTAATGGCGGCGTTGAAGCAGGACCGAATGCTGTGCTCGCTCTAAAACGCGTGGGGTATTCACTAAAAGATATTTCCATTAGAGACGTATCTGAAATGTTTACCTATAATGGTTTTTGGAAAATGGCAGCTAAACATTACAAAATGGAATTATACGAATTGTACAGATCCTTCAGTAAAAAAGCTTTTGTCAAAGCACTTAATAAATTAATACCTTCAATTACCGAAGATGATATCTTCCGTTCCGGTGCGGGTGTACGGGCACAAGCATTGGACAAAAACGGAAACTTAATAGATGATTTTTTTATTAAAGAAACTAAAAGAATGATTCACGTTTTAAATGCTCCATCACCCGCAGCAACTGCCTCGCTAAGTATAGGCGATTACATTTCCGATAAAGCAATTGCTAAGCTTAAAGTTTAGTTCCTGAAAAAAAGAATAAAAGATAGATTAAAAATTTTAGATGTTATTGATTCGTGATAATTA
This sequence comes from Ignavibacteria bacterium, assembly GCA_011052365.1. Lineage (GTDB taxonomy): Bacteria > Bacteroidota > Ignavibacteria > Ignavibacteriales > Ignavibacteriaceae. The sequence continues at coordinate 486 of DRJC01000290.1, read as the reverse complement.
TCACAAACCCCATCTCCCACTATAATTTTGTCTTGTAATTTACATATAATTTTCTACTCCCTTGTTAAGTTTGAATTGCTTAGAATTTATTTATTAACAAAAGGAGCAAAAAATGTTCGGAAAAATTTTAAACCAGAAAAGTGTTTATAACATATCAAAAACATTAAACACAATTTTACTTATTCTCACGTTTTTACTTTCTTCGTCGGTAACAAGTGTTTACGCACAAAACATGCAGCATAAAGGTACGATGATGAATAAAAAACAAATGATGAAAAAGATTAGAATGTTACAGAAAAAAGCGCCTGCAAAAGGATATCTTAAAGCACATGCAATGTTAAAAAATCCTTTGGGTTTACTCGGCGGACCGATTTCAATAAATATTTCACAGAACGGCGGAACAGCATATTTAGCATTACCTGATAACAGGAGAATTGATCCAACTGTTTTCGGATCACCCAAAATGCCGAGAGCATTTGAGGGAAC
>DRJC01000289.1 GCA_011052365.1 Ignavibacteria bacterium | reverse complement strand
CTTTGACGCATACGCAATGCTGGCATGCAAAAAATAGAACCGTTGGCACAGGACATCTTTATCAAGGTAGATATAAATCATTTCTTATAGAAGGTACCTGACCCCTTTAACTGACCCCTTTAATCTTTAATCCTAATTTATTGATATTTTGCACATGATTGAAATAGATTACTAATTAATATTATAAATTATATGAATAAAAATACAAAAAATGAATTAACAGATTATTTTGAAAAGAAAAAACAATTGTTTAGAAAGGGAGTTTCAGCTTTGATTGTAAGTGATGATAAAGAGATATTATTGGTAAACCTACAAGCATTCGAAACTAAATTTTATACTATACCGGGAGGTGGAATAGAAGAGGGTGAGACTTTTAAAGATGCGGTTTATAGAGAAATTAACGAAGAGTTAGGTATTTCCAAAGAGTCACTTGATTTTACTGGCTTATGCAAGGAATCGCTTAGACTTGTATTTAAAACTAAAAAACTTACAAGAGATGAAATTGAATATGATGGAATGGAGCGTCACTTTTTTGGTTTTAAATTTATTGGTAATGATAACAAGATTAAATTACAAGAAGAAGAAATTAGAAGCTATAAGTGGGTTCCTTGTGAAGATTTAAAAGAGTATCTCCTTTTTGATAGTCAATTAGAAGACACAACTAAAAAAATAAAGGAAATATTTCCTAACTTACCATGATTTTTACGATACATTTTGGGTTGTTATAGACTATATATTAATGGGGTCAGGACCCATTAATGTTAATGCAAACAAAGATGCCTGATCCTTTTAACACTTTATAACTAGTTTTGTACCTTTATTTATTTACAATTTATACAACACCATTTCAATCTCTGGTATTTTCTTATAGATAAACTAAGGTATATAGAAAAATTGACATGGAGGCAACTTGCCGCTCTTTCAAGAAAAAACAAATCAAAGGTACCTGACCCCTTTAATCCTTTAATCTTTAATCTTTAATCAATTTATTATATGGACATCGGCACGCACGGTATTTATAAATTATAAATAAATCTATAATATCTCCTACGATTTTAAAAACTTAACTGGAGCACTTTAGTATAAATGGGTCATTTATTAGATGGTGTGGTGCATATGTGCATAGTGGTGCATACTGTAAGTAGTGTTTATTGTGGCGAATTGGAAAACATGTATGGAAACAGCCGGGCACGCGAAAAAAATAGTTGCGGTTTTAAAATGTGTTAAATCTCTCTTTGAGAGTCAACACGAGATATCACTTCATAAGTAATTTTATGGCAATAATAACTTATCCTATTTACATAGTATATTTAATCGGTTTCTTTTTCTTTCCTGAAGCTGGCTCAATAATTTTAATGCTAACAGTCTTATTATTTTGGGTATATATATTTTTTATAAATAAGAATCTAAAATTTAAAGACAATGATTTTTCAGAGGAAGAAAAAAAGATTCTATATAAATATCCATTATTTTTTAGATATTATTTTTTCTCCACATCTATGTCTAAATTTTTATCTTTTGTACAAATGACAATGATTTTATTAAGTATATTTATTTTATGGAAATCATTATTTGTGTACATAATACCACTAATAATAACTTTTTTTATTTGTTCCAAATTGAGAATGAGGCTGAATCCTTTGTTTATTTTAAAAGAACAATATAAGACTGAAAGTAAGTTTTCAAATAAAGATTCTTTAAACTTATTAAGACAGCAAAATTTTAACAAGTTTAAACAAAATTATAATGAATTTATCTTTGATAAAAGGAGCAAGGACAAAACCGCAAAAGAAATATACCTTATAGAAAAAATATATGATCAGTTTTGGAATAATTGATTTTTATAACCTTTATAAACAAATAAAGGTATCTGACTACTTTTATTACGACTCTTAGTAAAACGCACTTGAAATCATTTCTTAGTTTCAGATTGATAAAGAAAGACTGTGCTTGAAATTTAAAATTTTGACTTTTATCAACTGTCTTTAGTTAAAGAACTATTATTTTTCGATACAAAAGACATGGCTTCTATCCATAAAGAATCACATTTATCTAATAGCTCTTTAATTTCTATAAGATCGTCTTGTAAATCCTGGGTAGCATACCGCTCATCGGCTTTACATTTTGACTCTAACATAGGTAAGTCTGTTTTATATTTCATTTCCATCCTCCTCACTTCTGACTTTGAGAATTTCATATCAGTACAGTTCTTATCAATATGTGCAGCAAATTTGTTTCTATTTTCATTTATCTTTTTAATTAGTGCCTCATGCTTATTCTCTATTTTGCCAACTTTCTTAGAGATTTCTTCACCAAAACCGTTCTTAAAGTTTGATAACTTATATTTATCACATTTTGAGGCGCTCAATATCTTATTAAGGTCTACGATTAGCCAATTCATATACACGACCTCCATATAGGGGAAAGTGTTTAATATATCTGAATTATTTGGGATCTTTTCAAACTCAAGCACTACTTTTCTGATTCGTGAAATTGAATCAGAAAAACGAGAGCAAAGAATATACGACCTCTCATTAATTTTCATTATTTATGTATATTACACCACCTTATAGAACATAAGAATTATGTGAAATTTGTTGATATAATATAAAGCAATATGAAATCTGTAATACAAAAAGAAATAGAGATGGAAAGTGCACATAATAAATACATTATAAACAAGTTAGCTTATTCAGCCGCTGGCAGTGGAGAAGGTCTCACTAAAACGAATATGGCTCTTGCTAAAATTGGTATTCTTGTATTGGTACTAGTATTTCTTTTGCTGATACTAGAAAAACAATATTTAGTGGCAGCAATTTTTGCTTTCATCAATATATTCTTTGCACAGAAATTCTTTTGGCTAAAAACTGAGAATTTTGCTTATCTGTTTACACTTGGTTTTACAGTCTACTTTATTTGGGCTCAAGACTATTGGGCATTGATACTATTGATAATTTATATTGGGTTGAATGCAATAAATGTAAGGACTCAAGCAAAAAATATTAAAAAAATGTGGTTGCAGAAGGCCAATAATGAGAAAGAATAGTGATGTGGAGCTGTTAAGGAAAAGACCATGAACCTTCTATCTTGGGATTGTATGATTAAATCAGTTTTGTAGATATCTTATAGATATTACTTCTTCCAGTTTTTTATCAATTTAAATATAGCGAAAATTGCAATTATAACCCATAATAAAATACCAATAATTTGTCCTGTATCAAATGCTTGCCCTTGTACTGAATTTCCACTTAATCGGAGCGTTATTATATCATTTGCAACAAATAATGTAGAAATCGCTAATAAAAAAGCCCATCCTAATATTTTTTTATTTCTCATATTAGAAAGTAGTATAGCACTGTCTACTACCAAATCTTTGCGCGGTTTTTGGGGGCGCGGAAAAGCGCGTCTCCTTTCTTTACACCAAACGCTTCATAGAACTCTGGCAGGTTTGATGCTGGGCCATTGATGCGGAATATGCCCGGTGAGTGTGGGTCGGTGAGTACTTGTGTTTTTTCTGCTTCGGGGCGGCGGTTCTCTCGTTCAAAAAGTGCGAGACCAAAGAAGAACCGTTGCTCTGGCGTGAGCCCATCAATGTCTTTCCGTCCTATCTTTTTCAGTCGGATCTGGTACGCGTCAAAAGCGATAGAGGCACCTCCGAGGTCGGCAATATTTTCTCCGAGTGTGAGTTGTCCATTCACTTTGATACCGTCTGCGACAGTGTACTCGTTGAATTGTTTGACGAGTACTTTAGTTTTTTTATCAAAATCTGCCGCGTCTTTTTTTGTCCACCAAGTCTTACGATTTCCATTTCCGTCAAATTTCGCTCCTTGGTCGTCAAAACCGTGGGTGATTTCGTGACCAATGACAGAACCCATCGCGCCATAGTTAATAGCATCGTCAGCACTCACTGAGAAAAATGGTGGTTGCAAAATAGCGGCGGGGAAGACAATGTCGTTTAGCCCTGGACTATAGTATGCGTTCACTGTTTGCGGACTCATAAACCATTCGCTGCGGTCTACTGGCTTTTGAAGTCGGTGCATAATACGCTTATGTTCAAGTAGTGCCGTGTGCATTACATTACCGAAATAGTCATTTGGCGTTATAACGAGCCCTTTGTAGCTTTTCCATTTATCAGGGTATCCGAGTTTCCTATTTATGGAATGAAGTTTGTTGAGTGCCTTTCGCTTGGTCGCGCTACTCATCCATTCAAGATTTTTGATGCGTGCTTCGTATGCTTCAAAAAGGTCATCAACCATTTGCGCAACCTTTTCTTTTGTTTGTGGAGGGAAATAGGTTTTTACATATAGCTCACCTAGAAGCTCATCAAGAGCTCCATTTACAGAGCCGAGAGCTCGTCGCCACGCTGGCTTCATCTTTAGCACGCCGGAGAGCGTTGTTCCATAAAATGCAAAGTTTTGCTTCTCAAATTTTGCTGAAAGAAGTCCTGCTGTGGTTACTATAAGACTCCAAGTAAGATAAATCTTCCAATTTTCAATTGATTCTTTTTCAATCATTGTGCTCATTGCTGTGAGAAATTTCGGCTGCATAACCACGACGCTGCGGATTTCTTTCGCGCCGATAATTTCAAAGAAAGTACGCCACTGTATGGCTGTAGTGAGGCGCGTGAGTGCGGCGACGCTCATCTTGTGGTAAGTCTTGTCGGCATCGCGCAAGTCCTCTTTCTTCATTGAATGTTTTGCAATGGTGGTCTCCATGCGCATAATAGTCTCGCGATTATTTTTTACGGTGGTTTTGTCTTCTCCTTTAAGCAGAAACATTGCCTCAATATGTTTTTCATATGCATTTCTCACACGAAGTGACTCGGCATCATTTTTGAGATAGTAGTCACGGTCAGGCATTCCAAGACCACTTTGATATATATGAGCAATGTATTTCTTACTATTTTTCATATCTTGGTCAATCATAATGCCCCACGGAGCACCACCTACGGTTTTTTCAAAGTGTGCAAATGTTTCAATGAGTGAGGGTATGTCTTTGATTTCTTCAATACGATTTTGCCATGGAGAAAGTGGCTTGATACCGAGCTGATTTCGCTGTTTTATATCCAAAGCAGACTGATAGAAATCGCGCACCATTTGACCTGGGCTACGTGGAAGATGCTTCGTATTTTGTAATTTTGATACGAGTGCGTGGAGTTTCTTTTCGGTGTCGTAACGAAGCTTCAGAAAGGAGCCCCAACTAGATTCGTGCGGTGGAATGGGATTGCGTGCAAGCCATCCGCCGTTTACATAATGATAGAAATCGTCTTGAGGGCGCACGGTCGTGTTCATATCTCGTGTGTCAAAACCCCAAGAGCCTTTTTTCGTTTTTGTCATAGTATCCAGTATGCGGGTTTTGTTTGTCGTGTGCAAATTTTCGGTAATTTCGCTGTGAGCATGCGAGTAAAAAGAGAAATAAAAGTACAAAAAGGTATCAGTACCTGATATTGTACTTTTACCCGCACGCGTGGCGTGGTATATTCTTAGAATATGTATAAAAGTATTT
>DRJC01000288.1 GCA_011052365.1 Ignavibacteria bacterium | reverse complement strand
GAAGTTTAACCCAATTTTCCAAAGCTCCGACATAGTGACCTAAATGAAGTTTGCCTGTAGGTCGCATTCCGCTGAGTATTCTTTTTTTCTGCATTAGATAATCGTTTTTAATTTAACCCTAAAAATAATTATTAAAAGGATAATATGCTTATTTATTTTTAGTAGCTAATTGTTTCATTGGGGGAGCGAGCAGCCCGTCTATCGCCGAGGCAAGCCTGCACGCTGTACATTGTGTAGAGCGAATCTTCTACCTCGGCGGTAGACGGGCCTGATTCGCTTTTTCCAATAAAGTAAAAATCTTTCTTGTTTAATTCTAAGGTGTTTCTTTTTATAAGAGAAGCGAAACAGAGTTTCGCTCTACAATCTTTGCCTTCTCACATTCTCCAATCACGACATATAAAGATAAGGTTTCCAATTCTCATCAAGTCTACCGACAACATTTTTAATAAACATAATATGACACGGTTGAAATGGTTTTGATATGAGGTCTAAATTTGCTTCTTCAGGAGTTCTATCACCTTTTTTATTATTACAAAAGGTACAGGCACAAACAAGATTGTCCCAACTGTCACTTCCCCCTCTTGCTTTTGGAATTATGTGGTCAATTGTAAGAGGTAAATCGCTTCTTCCGCAATATGCACATTTATAGGCATCTCTTCTTAAGATATTTTTTCTGGTTAATACAACCTTCTTGTAAGGCACTTTTATATATCTGCTTAATCTAATTATGCTGGGCCAAGGGTAAGATCTTGAAATCGAATGTAATTCTTTCTTTTTGTTACGTAATACAATTTCGGCTTTGCTTAAATAAATTAATATTACTGCCTTTTTTACGTTACAGATTGATAAGGGTTCGTAACTCTGATTAAGAATTAAAACCTTCGCGTTTAACTTTCCGTTATAGTTGTGTGTCCTCTCGAATGTCAGCCTCCTTCTGATTCTTTAGATCTTTTTTAACAATAATTCTCAATATTATTTTTATAATAAATAATAATATACTTATGTATAATAAAATTTCAAATGAACTTTGCGGTACCAAGTTTGCAATCATTAATATCAATAAGACTGCTACAACTGCTAATAAGCTCAAATCAATAATTTTATAATATTTAAGGAACATAATTATTCTGCCTGTTTATATACTATTGCAAAACAAGTAACATAATTGTTTGAATGACTAATAGAAATTTTCAAACCGTTACCGTTAGTTAAATAATTTTCCAAATAACCTTTGAGCTTTACGATAGGCATACCGTTAGGTCTATTCAGAATTTCTATATTTTGCCAGCCTGCTTTCTCCTGGGTTGCGGTAGTTAATGCTTTATAGACTGCTTCCTTTGCTGCAAACCTTGCTGCCAGGTGCTGGTATTTATTACTTTTATTCAAACAGTAATCCAGCTCTGTTTTAGTATATATCTTGTTTAGAAAACCATCACCGTATTTTTCAACACTCGCTTTGATTCTATCAATCTCTATTATGTCTACGCCTATTCCTATAACCATTGTCTATAATCTCTTTTTAAAAAATGCTAATATTTGCATCTACATTAAGCCCTTCATTCTTAAGCTGAAGTAGTAATAATTTTGTCAGTTCATTTAACCTAATAAGTGTGGAATCCAAATTTGTATAAAATGATTTGTTATAAATCATCTTACCTAAATTATTTTTTTGACCTTTAATTTCTGCCATAAATCTGTTACTTAACTGAAACAATGTATCTGCTCTAAGGGAAAGTATATTCAAATTATTCAAAGTAAACTTAATGTTTTTCCTGTTTTCTTTAAACATACTATCAGCATTTACTGTAAGTGTATTGGCATTGCTTATTAAACTGTTAAGAATATTTTTGTTTTTATTCAGTAACTCTGAAAATTGAATTGATACATTATTCATATTACTAATAACACTTTTAATTCCTGCTTTAAATTCTTTATCACCGAGTAGTTCATTTACGCCTGACAATGTAGTATCTAATTTTGAGAGTGTATTTGCTATATTATTTTGGATCTTGCCGAGATCAGCGATTGATGTTGGAAGATCATTTAAAAATTTTCCGTGATATAACTTATTATAATCCAGTTCAACGCCCGTTGTACCCGAACTTATTTCAACTTTTTTACCGCCCATCAAATCTAACATAGCTATACTGAAAGACGCATCTTTATATAAATGAACTTCATTTCCAATTGCTAATGTTAAAACAACTCCGCTATCGTGTAGACTTATATTATCCACAAAACCTTTCTTTACTCCATTCACGGTTACTTCGTCACCAACATTCAACCCGGATGTATTTTTAAATTGTACTTTAAGTGAATTATAATGAGAAGTAAAAGAAAAATCCTTTGCCCAACCTAAAATCCAGATAAATATAAGTATTCCTAATGTTACTGTAATCCCTACTTTTATTTCAGTTTTCTTTTCGCGTTTCATTTTTCATTTTCTTAAATAAATTCCGCATATAATTTAATTCATTTTCAGTAATAATGCTGTCACTAAATATATGTTCAAAAGATTTATTTATTTTATTAATTTCTTTAGAAGGTAATTCTTTAATGAAACCTATCCCTAATTTTGCATTTTTAATCATCTTTTCAAAATCGATTTTCTGAGGAGAGTCTTTTATGAATTTTAGTTCTTCTGTAATATTAATATTTAAAAAGGGGAGATTAAATTCAGTATCAGGTGGAGCTATTAAATCACCGAACTTTTGTTTAAAAACATACAATGTTACAGCAACAAATATTGTAAGAAAAAAAATCGACTTTAATATACACCCCTTTTTCATTCTTTATTTATATTTTTTGATAATTTGGTAATTTTAACCTTTGTTATCCTTTTGTCAAAAATTTCGACTACTTTAAATAAATATCCCTTTAATTCAAATGAATATCCCTCTTTAGGGATTTTGCCGGCAAAGTTGAAAATCATTCCACCAATTGTTTCATAAGCACGATCTTCAGACTCAAAATCTTCATTAAGTAATTCATTTAAATCGTCTATTTGCAGCATGCCGAGGACTATAAAATTATTGTTATCAATTTTTGTAATAGGATTTTCTTCTTTATCATATTCGTCTCTAATTTCACCTATTATTTCTTCCAAAATATCTTCTAGCGAAACGACACCTGATGTACCTCCATATTCATCAACAACAACTGCAAGGTGTATTTTTTTTTCTTGAAACTCTCTCATCAGCACGCTTATCAGTTTAGTTTCCGGTATAAACATTGCTTTACGTGAAATCTCATTTAATGAAAACTTCTCCAGTAATTTTTTGTCCTTTATATAAGGGAGTAAATCTTTTGCATAAATGAGACCAATTATATCGTCAATATCCTCATTATAAAGGGGTAACCTACTGTGTCCGGATGTTGTAATTATTTCTAATATATTATCAAATTTTGTATCCGAAGATATGGCTGTGATATCCACCCTGGGAGTCATTACCTCGTGCACTTCCATTGATTTGAAACCAACAATCCCTTGTATTAACCCCTCCTCCCTTTTGATTATGCTTCCTGCTTTACGACTCATAACGGCTAAACTTGAAATATCTTCAGGAGAAATAGCAGATTTTGTTTTATCGTAATGAACCTTGTTAATCAAAAAATTAATGATTTCAGAGATTACTTCAGATACAGGATATAGGAAAACGGAGATCCAGTAAAGCGGAAATACAATTGCTTTTGAAAATGAAACCGGATTTTTTGCTGCCCACACCTTGGGTATAAGTTCACCAAAAATAATAATTAACGTTGTAATAATTATTATTTGCAGTATAATTGCTAAATCTTGTGATATGCCGATTTTATCTGTATAAGCAAGCACAAGAGAAACAGAAGCAATTGCAACAGCTACATTAACAATTGTATTTCCGATTAGAATAGTTACTAAAAGGCGCCTTGGATATTGCAATAAATTTTGCAAATACCCGCATAAAACAGGATGCTCATTTAATTGATCCTTTATTTTTGAACGGTTTAAGGAAAATAAAGCAATTTCTGAGCCGGAGAAAAATGCAGATAATATAAATAATATGAGGAGAATAAATAATTTAAGTTGCCAATCAGTATCCAAAAACTTTCAAGTTCCTCAATTGTTAAACATATATTTAGAACGGTAAATCATCATTTTCTTCTTTAGAAATATTTACTTGAGGTTCAGAGACTGTATTCGCCGAAGAATCAGATGTACCGCTACTTGCTGCTGCTGAATCCAAAGGTATCAGCTTTTCAACTATGACATCGGTTGAATATCTTTTTATACCTTCTTTGTCTGTATAATCTCTTTTGGATATCCTACCCTCAATATAAAATTTCTTTCCTTTTTTCAGATTGTCTTTGTAGTAATCTGAAAGATTATACCCCACCAAATTATGCCAGGTAGTTTCATTCTGCCAATTTCCTTCTTTGTCCTTAAAGCTTCTTGTTGTAGCTAAAGAAAAAGTTGTAATTGAAAGATTGTTAGTGGTAAACCTATTTTCGGCATCTTTCCCAAGATTTCCAATTAACATAATCTTGTTTAATGAAAAAGCCATGACATCCTCCTGTTGTTAGTTAAATAATTATTCTTAACATCATAATAATAATTATGATAACATATTTACCTTATTACCGTTAAAATCCAGGCATCCTTAAAACCATTTGTTTTCCATAATTTATTTCTAACGGCTTCTGCATCTTCCTTCTTGTTATAGAACGGTTTAAGCTGCACTACATATAAGTTAACAGACTTACTATATTCAATATCCAGGGTATAATTAATTTTTTTTCTGCTTTGTTTTGCAAAATCATCCGCTTTTTCTCTATTAGTAAATGCGCCTATTTGTACAATATACAATTTCACATTTGATATCTTTGGAATAACAAGAAGACTCTCTTTTTTTACCGTATCCTTGGGTGCGGCATCAAAAACATAAAGTGAATCAGTCCCTTGTGTTCTAATAATATCCGTACTTTCCTTTGTTGAAGAACAGGATGATAATAATAAAATAACCGGGAATAATAATAAAAGTACGACAGATTTTTTCATAAAAAAAATTAAAAATTATTTAGCATAAAATAATAAAATCCCGTTAAAAAACAGGATTTTATTATTAAAGAATTTAAACATTATTTTTTAGTTGCTAACAGGCCAATTTCTACTTCCTGTCATCAGTCTTACCATACTATTAAAGACCCCTGGTGCATAAGAAATATTCCTAGTTGAAATCTTACCGATAGGCAACCCGGGTATACTAGATAAATCAACAAGTGGAATGTTTGCACCAAATTTTTGATTTATAACTTTAATCCATTCATTAGCTATAATACCGTAACCACGGCTCGAAGGATGAACTCCGTCGTAGCTGAAAGTACCTCCTGTAATAAATGAAGATGTAAATACGCCAATACCTGGTACTGACATTCCACCGCCTGCAATAAGATTCTTTAGAAAAGAATTTACATCAACAACTGCAATATTCCTACTGCCGGCTTCTGTTGCTATAATACTGTTGAATGCGTCGACTGCTGCTTTTGCAATTGTTATTTCAGCAGGGTCTAAAACGTAAGCATCAGGGAATGGATTTTGAGGATGTACGCCGAATGGTTTTGTTGTGTCAATTCCCGGAGGTAATGCAGGGAATCCGTTATCTTTATAAAACTTTCCGGTAGGTTGTCCAATTAAACCTGCATAAGTTTGTCCTGCTAATGTAAATAAAACATTTAAATTTTTAACAGAAGCTGAATCAGCAAAGCCAATATTAAAAGGTAAGCCTATATTAATACCGCTTTTACTTGCATAAATAATTCCGGATAGAGGTAAAGCTGCTTGACCTGCGGCAATTACACCCCAGGGAATACCGGATGCTAATTTGGGTCCAATGGTTGTAAAGAATGGGATTGTTGAAACATCAGGGATGTTGGCTACAACAATGCCTCTCGGTTCTGCTTGAAGACTATCCAACATTTTTTTGTACAACGAAGCAAACACAAATGTTTCTGTCGGTAGTGTCCTTGGAGTTCCGCCACCTAATCCTAAATTAGTTCCTGAAGTACCGCCACTAGTTGCATAACCCAAAACATCGTTATTACCAATCCAAGCTGTAACAAATGTAGCCTGAAGATTTCTTGCTTGTCTTATTATGCTGTTACCCAAAGCTTGAGACCTTAATATTAAGGCAAAGAACGGATTTCGTCTTGCAACACTTTTAGTTACAAAATCAGTTACATCAGCCATATCTCCAAGCACTGAGCCTGGTACACCTAAATTATTATAGGGTCTTGCTAAGGCTATATTTAAGTTTGAAGATGGAACTGGATCAACCGATGGTTCCTCTACAATTGTTGGAGCAAGGTTTACTAACCTTAACCTTCCGCCAATACCTGGATTTTTTATTAAGGGTTGTTCAAATTTACCGGCAGCTTTAGCTTGTTTGGCTATCATACTTGGGAAACTATATTTCTGATCTCTTTCTGAAAGAGCCTTTGATTGAAAACCGGCTGTTAAGCTGTTCCCTATTGAAACATACATAGCAAAATTAGCTGTACCAGCACTAAAAACAGGAGGAGGATTAACAATAACATTGTTATCTTCACTACATCCTGAAATATAGAGCATGGGGGCAACCAATACTAATACTAAATATTTAAGTTTATTATGATATTTTTTCATAGTAATTCCTTATTTGATTTATGTCTATAGTGATATTGTTAATGAACCTATTAGTTGTCTTCCAACAATTGACCCACCAAATATTTGGTAAGATTGCCTGTCTAATAAGTTTGTAACTGAAACACCTAAACGATAATTCTGATTTATTTCATATCCGGCAGAAAAATTTAACAATGTATATTCCGGTATGCGTCCTACAAATACACCGGCAGCCCAGTTAAATGCTTGAACTGTTCTGCCTGAAAGTTCGGCTTCAAGACCTATTTGTGGATTTCTGTATCTTATTGAATAACCGAATTTGTTCTTCGGATTATTGGGCAATAAATTATCACCTTTTTGTTGGTTCTTTATATCATAATCAAAATAAGTCCAGTTAGCTGAAATAAGGAAATAATCATTCATATAATAATTAAATCCAAATTCTACTCCTCTTTCGTTTACCCTGCCTTTATTTGTGTAAGATAAAACTATGGCAGTTTCTCCGTTTGGTAAAACTGTTAGCCCTGGTAAAGCAGGAATTCCATTTGCCGGCGAACCGTTTTTGATAAGGTCTGAAAGACCTGCCGGTGCTCCTCCAAATTGGAAAGCAGGATTAACACCTTGTAAAAGATCGGTAATAAAATCTCTAACTTTATTTGAATATCCATCTATGGTAACAAAGAGTTTGTTATCTAAGAATATTCCTTTATAACCTACTTCATATCCTTCAATTCTCTCAGGAACTAAATTTGTATTGCCCATAGCAAAAATTCTAGTAGGTCTAGTTGGATTTATACCCAAAGCTCTTAAGTCAGCTTGACCGGCTAATACTCTTAAGAAATACTCTGATGTACTTGGTAGTAAGAAAGCTTTGTTATATGAAAACCTAAAAGATTGACCCTGTGCAAATGACCAAACAACAGCAGCTCTTGGTGAAAATCTTGATTTTTCATATGTTGTTCTGTCAATACGTCCGGTTGCAACAAATTTTAACTGTTTAACAGGCTTATACTCTAATTGGGCATAACCGCCTGTTATTGTGTAATTTTTAATTCCAAGCATTGCAGTATTTTCCATATCTACACGAGCTATTTTTTGAGAACCTCCTACAACAATTCTTACTTGGTCATTCATAAAGGAACGATTGTATTGAGCTTCTACTTGATACATTGCAGTATTTTCTATCAATTTGCCACCGGAAGCCAAGGCTACGATTGATGTTGGTGTAGTTCTCTTTTGCATCCAGGCTTGAACATAAAAATGTTTAGATGTAAAATTTAATCTTGCCCACGGTCTATTTCCTTCAAGAATATTTAGTCTACCGATACCTGTAACAATAACGTCATTTTTAACCTTGGTAAAGCCACCCTCTGCGGTAAAGACCGAACCGTTTGCAAAATCATAATCCAATCTTGCAGAGCCGTAAGTATATACCATACTTTCCGGGTTGATATTTGCCCTCTCAGGTGATAACCCTGGATAAGCAAATGGAGCTGATGTTCTGTTTCTATCCCAATTTTTGCTCTGCATTCTGCCGAGATTAATTTTATAGCTCCAACCATCCCCAAGTAAACCGGCTTGACGTACATCAATTCTCAACAAATTTAATTCACCACCGGACATTTTAACCTTTGTACCCAGTGCTTGTTGTGGTGATAAAGAAGTCATACTTAAAACACCGTTAAATGCGTTTGTACCATATAAAGCGGAACCTGGACCTCTAACAAATTCGATATTTGCTAAATCTTCTAATGGTATTGAAATATCTCCCCATTCTTGTTGTCCAAGAAATGCAGCACCTAAATCTCTTCCGTCAAGAAGAACCAAAACACGTCTTGTTACGGAACTGTTAAATCCACGTGTGTTAAGATTAAAGTCATTAACACCACTCTGAACAAGATCAACACCTGGTTTGTTTGCTAATAATCTTGGAACACCTCCGACATCAGAGTTAAGTCTAATATCTTCCATCCCTATTACTGAAACTGCTGCTGGTGCTTCAGTGATTTTTTCTTCTCTTCTAGAAGCAGCGTATACGGATATATTTCCTAATTCTAACGCTGTTGTTTTCAAATCGGCGTTTACTTCAACGGTCTGATTAGCTGAAACAACAACCCCGGATTTTTTCAATGATTCATATCCCAGTAAAGAAAATGAAAGAGAATATGTTCCGGCAGGGATGTTGGAAATAATAAAGTTTCCGCTAAGATTGGACGCAGCGCCCATTGTAGTACCGTTAATAATTACATTAACTCTAATTAATGCCTCCCCGGTTTTAGCATCTTTTACATGCCCTGTTATTGTTCCACTTCCTTGTGCCAATATTTGGCCTGATAGAAAAATCATTATGGTCAATGAAGCAAGGAGAAGTTTAGAAATAACAAAAAAACGGTTTTTGAGATTGTAAATTAACCTCATAGAATTTCCTCCTAAAATTTGATTAATTTGATGAGTGTAAAACACATATTAAATAATGCTTTTTTTAGAAGCAATAGTCAATGAAATTTTTTTTGTATTTTTTTTGCTTCTATTTGATGGGAAATTTTATAGTAAATAGTTTCTACCTTTCAAAAAAGGCTCTTTATTCCATTGTTAAAAGTTTTGCATCTTTTTCAACAGGACTATTCTTTTCTACAAATATTTCTTTTATAGTGCCTGAAAATGGTGACTTGATAGAATTTTCCATTTTCATTGCTTCAAGAATTAAGAGATTATCGCCCTTATTAACTTTATCACCTTCTTTTATATTAACCTCTAATACCATGCCC
Organism: Ignavibacteria bacterium; assembly: GCA_011052365.1. Classification (GTDB taxonomy): domain Bacteria; phylum Bacteroidota; class Ignavibacteria; order Ignavibacteriales; family Ignavibacteriaceae. The sequence goes on along the minus strand of DRJC01000288.1, from coordinate 3,008 downwards.
GGCATTGGTGCTTTTAATAGTTTTGTAACATTATCTAAATTCTGCTTGGCTATTAATTCTTCTGCTCTTTCTTTTAATGGTGATTTAGAAGATGAAATAAATTTTTTACCGTTGACAGATAAGACGTATTTACTTCCGTTTTTTTCTAAATAATTTATCTTGAAAAAATGATCTTTAACTTTTAATAAATACGTAGAATTATTAAGGTGGGTCAATTCATAAGGATATTCTTTTTTATCAACGGCAACCTTTGAGTTGTTATTTATAGTTATTGTTTTTTTTCTCTCTCCTATTTTTACAATTACTTTACTCATATATTTGTTCCGTCCAAAAATTCTTTGAATTATTATCATCCGGGTAAGAACTTATTTTTTGATTTTTCTCATTCTGCATTAATGCAGAAAATATGAAAGCCGCTGTTTCTTTTGTAATTGGTTCGTTACTATCAATATTTAACTTTTTATCCAAAAGTTTTTCTTTATCAATAAAATTGATATCAAATTTTCCATCTATAAACTTTTTATTATTCATAATTAATTTGAGAAAATTAATATTATGAGTTACTCCTGTAATTTCAAATTCATCTAAAGCTCGTTTCATCCTACTTATCACAGAATTTCTGTCATTATTCCAACAAATAAGTTTCGCAATCAAGGGGTCATAATACATTGATATTTCAGAACCATCTTCAAAACCTGTATCAACCCTAATTCCGGGACCAGCCGGTATGTTAAAGTTTGTCAGTTTTCCTGTAGACGGAAGAAAATTATCTTCAGGGTCTTCTGCATAAATTCTACATTCTAAAGAGTGCCCATGTATAGATAAATCATTTTGGTTAATATTAAGTTTTAAGCCTGAAGCAATTCTAATTTGTTGTTTTACCAAATCAACACCTGTTATAAGTTCTGTTACAGGGTGTTCAACCTGAAGTCTTGTATTCATTTCAAGAAAATAAAAGTTTTTATCTTTGTCCATTAAGAATTCAATAGTACCGGCATTTTGGTATTTGCATGCTTTAGCAGCGTTTATTGCTGCTTCCGTTATTCTGCTTCGTGTTTCTTCATCAACAAACGATGACGGAGATTCCTCAATTATTTTTTGATGTCTTCTCTGTATTGAACACTCTCTTTCAAAAAGATGAATATAATTACCGTGTTTATCACCTAAAATTTGGACCTCAATATGTTTGGGATTTTCTATAAACTTTTCAAAATATACTTCGTCAGAACCGAATGAGCTTTTTGCTTCTCTTTTTGTTGACTTTAAAGCTTCATCAAATTCTTTGCTGTTATAAACAACACGCATTCCTATACCGCCGCCGCCTGATACTGCTTTTAATAATACCGGGTAGCCTATTTCTTCTGCTTGTAGTTTTCCAATTTTTGATGTTTTGATTGGAGTAGTTATCCCTGGAACAATCGGCACATTATTTTTTTGCATCAGAGTTCTTGCTGCAGTTTTATTACCCATTAATGAAACGGATTTTGATGACGGTCCTATAAATTCAATTTTTTCTTTTTCAACATTTTTAATAAAAGAATAATTTTCGGAGAAAAAACCGTAACCGGGGTGGATAGCATCAGCCCCTATTTTTTTTGCCAACTCAATAATTTTTTTTCCATCTAAATATGATTCGGATGACTTTGCACCGCCTATCAAGAAAGCTTCATCTGCCAACCTAATATGGAGAGAAGTTTTATCTGCTTCGGAATATACAGCAGCCGATTTAATATTTAACTCTTTGCAGGCTCTTATAATCCTTACGGCAATTTCCCCTCTATTGGCAATCAATATTTTTTTAAACAATTTATTTCCTATTTTAATTCGGCAATTGTAACACCGTCCCCGCCTTGTTCTATTGGAGCAGGATAAAATGTTTTTATATTTTCATTATTCTTCAATAATTCCGAAACTACTTTCCTTAAAACGCCTGTTCCCTTTCCATGCAAAATTTCTACTTTTTGCTGACCTGAAAAATAAGCTTCATCTATAAATTTAACAACACTATAATCAGCTTCATCCGGTCTTTGACCTCTAATATCCAATCTTACTTTTATTTCTGATACTCCAAAGTTATAAGTACTTTTTTCTGAATTGTTTTTAACTTTTTTAGTTTTACTTAATGAAGATAATGAAGTATTAATTCTCAAACCGCCTGTTAGAATTGTCACTTGATTTTTCGATTTGTTTATTTCTATAATTTCACCAACAGTGTTTGAATCCTTTATCTGTACATCATCTCCAATTTCTAATTCTTGTTTCCCCGGTATTCCCTTATTTTCCGGAGGTTCAAATTTTATAGTTTCTTTAAATCTTTTAATTGTTTGTTTCGACTCTTTTATAACTTCTTTATCAGCTTTTGTTTCTCTTATTTTTTTTACAACGTTTTCAATCTGTTTATTCATATCATTTAGATATTCATTAGCTTCAATTTTTGCTTGTTCAAGAATATCTTTCTTTTCACTTTTTAGTTTATCCAAATTCTTTTCATACAAATTAGAAAGTCCATGCAATCTCGTATTCTCAATCTCAAGTTTTTTTAATTTTTCATTTAATTTCGCGGCTTTCTTTTCAATATCGATTAGGAAATTTTCAACTTTGTGTTGATCCTGGTCCAGATTTTGTTTTGCTATTTCAAAAAACTGTTCATCAAATCCTATTCTCTCGGCAATTTCAAAGGCATAACTTGAGCCTGGTAATCCTTGTCTCAAAATATAAGTAGGTTTAAGATTCTCCTGATCAAATTGCATAGAAGCATTTTGAATACCTTCAACAGAGGTAGCTAATATTTTTAATTTCCCATGATGTGTTGTTGAAAATACAACTGAATTTATTTTTTTCAGTGTCAGTAAAATAGCTGCCGCCAAAGCACAGCCTTCAGTTGGATCAGTACCTGTGCCGATTTCATCCAATAATATTAGTGAATCTTTATCAGCTTGATTTATGATTCTATTTATGTTTTCGAGATGAGAACTGAAAGTTGATAAATCATCTTCCAGTGATTGTTC
>DRJC01000287.1 GCA_011052365.1 Ignavibacteria bacterium | reverse complement strand
AGTGAATATAAGGCTTACCCGTACTCAATAACTGAAAGGAATAATGTTATCAACGATGTTGTAAACGGAAAACCTATTTTAATTTTACATTTGAATGGAGCTTTATCTGCTCTTGATTCGAGAGATATTAGCAAAGCAAAGAATGTAGGATCAACAGGTGTATTCAGCAGAAATGTTGACGGTAAAACATTAACATTTAGGTACAGAAAATTTAAAGTGATGGATAACCAAACTAATTCCGTATGGAGTATTACCGGGAAAGCCATCGAAGGGAAATTGAAAGGTACCCAACTTAAAAGTGTTTTGTACGGAGACTATTTTTCTTTTGCTTGGTTCGCCTTTAGACCTGAAACAGAATTATACGAAGTAGAGTAATTTCATTCTATAAAGTCAGCTATTTCATTCAACGATTTTTTATGAATGTTCGGTACTTCAGCATTTTCCGAAGGATAACCCACTACCAAAAGCAGGAACGGTTTTTCATATACAGGGCGATTTAAAACTTTATTTAAAAAACCCATCGGGCTAGGCGTGTGTGTGAGAGTAACCAGCCCGGCATTATGAAGAGCAACAATTAAAAAACCGGTAGCTATCCCTACAGACTCCTGCGCATAATATTGTTTAGCTTTTTCCCCGTTTGGAAGGACATCAGTTTTTTTTGAAAATATTGCAATAAGACAGGGCGCTTCTTCTAAAAACGGTTTACGTTCATCTGTACCCAACGGCTCAAGTGCTTCAAGCCACTTTTCCGTTGCCCTTGTTGAATAAAATATATGTTCCTCTTTCTCAGCTTCTGTTCTAATTTCTTGTTTAATAGCTTTATTTGTGATTACAACAAAACTCCATGGCTGCATATTGGCACCGTTAGGTGCTGTGCCTGCAGCAAGAATACAATTTTTAATAACATCAATGGGTATCTCTTTATTTGAAAAATGTCTGATTGTTCTTCTCTTTTTTATTTTATTATAAAATTCCTTTGACCGTTTCAGCATTTCTTCTTCTTTCAGTGGTTCAAAATCAGTATACGGAATAAATTTTAGATTAGACATAACGTGTTATTTAATTTTATTTAGTTGAAAATCTTTCTTTAAGTTTTTTCATTCCCTCTTGATCCCCAATAATAGTAAGCCTATCGTCTCTTTTAATAATGGTGTTACTTCTAGGAATTAAAATTTGATCATCTCGCCTCAGCCAGATTACCAAGCAACCTTCCGGAATATCCAATTTGTTTATTTGTTGTCCAATAATGTTATCAGTATTTTCATCCTTCCCTATTTCCAAGAACATATATCTATCTTCGTTTAATATAGCTTCTCTAATTCCGTGATCGTCTTGAGCCAGGTTCCAATCTACAATAAAGCTATCCTGGTCAACTCTACCGGCAATTTGTGCCAATATTCTTAGATGCTGTGCAGGGTCACTCTCCGGGCTTACAAGAAAAAATACAGCCGTTACAATTTTATTTTCTTCTTTAAAATCAGTAAGCGGATTATTTAATTTTATATGCACACCCTCAACACATCTTACAAGCACCATTTCTGTTCTTTTAAACCCTTTCAAACGAAGGTGGGGTAAAGCTATTCCGTGAGTTACAGGCGTTGCTCCTATTCTGGTTCCCTCTAAAAAAAGTTCTGTGATTTCTTCTGCAGAATGATTGACAAACTTGCAGAACCATTGAGAAGCAATATTAACAACTTCTTCAAATTCTGCTTTTTGTTTTAAATCAATAACGTAACTTCTAGCGACAATGTGGTCAAAAGGATCTTCAGCACGTAGACCTTTTTCTTTTAATATTCCCCGTAATTCTATATCCAAGCCGGTGTAGCGTGCTTTACCAAGGCGTTCAAAAATATGATAGATTGCTCCGTTACGAATAACTTTATCTTTAGCGTAATACCAGTACCAAAGAGTGCCCAGAATAACAAAACTCAAGGTGAAAATTATAGGTAGCCATCCCATTAAAAATATTAAAGTCAAAGATGCAAGTACACCGATGATTTGCATATACGGATAAAAAGGAGATTTAAAACCCGGATCATAAGAATCGATTTTACTTTCCCTCATAATTATAACCGACAAACAGACCAAAGCAAACATTAATAATTGAAAAGCACTAGCTAATTTTGCAATTTTAGTAGGATCAAAAATTATAAGTAAAGTTATTATAATAAATACAGTTAATATAATAGCGACTATTGGTGTACCGTGTTTGCTTATTTTATTAAAAAGTTGTGGAAAGATTTTGTCACGGCTCATGGCAAGCGGATATCTTGATGCACTTAAAGTTCCGGCATTTGCAACTGATACAAAAGCGAGTAACGCAGCAATTGAAACCAATATAGTTCCACTTCTACCAAAAATTTTTTCAGCGGCAGACGCAACCGGGGTTAAGTCTCCGGCAAGTTGTTCAATAGGTAAAACACCCACCATAACAATAGTGCCGAGAGTATAAATAATAAATGCCGTTCCCAATGAAAGGAAGATTCCAAGGGGTAAATTTCTTTCAGGGTTTTGAACTTCTTCCGATAAACTGGCAACTTTAGTAACACCCACATAACTTATATAAACAAGTCCGGCAGTTGCAAGTACCGGTGAAAAACCTGTGTCAAAAATACCTTTAAAATGAATTTTATTTATTTCAGGGAAACCGAGAGCGATAAAATATATAAGTATCAGTAATAGTCCGGCTACCAAAAATATTTGAAGCCTGCCGCTCTTTTTTGTTCCATAAATATTTATTACACCGATAATTATAGCAAAACTAACCGCAACAGGAACTATCGGCAATCCCGGGAAAAACATTTCTATATAAGCACCCATTCCAATTAACGCAAAAGAGACTTTTAGAATCAATGCCATCCAGGTGCCTATTCCACCGATAGTACCTGCTAACGGACCCAACGCTCTATCGATAAAATAATAAACACCACCGGCACGTGGCATTGCTGTGGCAAGCTCTACTATGCTAAACATTGGAGGAACTATTACTAATGCAGCTATTATATATGCGAAAATCATTGCAGAACCGGCTTGCGCTGCTGCAATTCCTGGCAATAAGAAAAATCCGGCACTTAAAGTTGTACCGGTTGATATTGCGTATACATCGAGTAATTTTAATTGTTTTTTAAGCATGTAAATCTTTTAATTTGGTTAATTATTAGGTGACAAAAACTCAACAAGATTTCTGTCTAAATCATAAAAATGATATGAAAGAGCATTTATCCATTAAAATTGAGTCGAGCCATAAATTTTAATATTAGCTTTTTATATTTTTAAAATGATTAGTGATAATATAATAGAAATTATGTGTGTTACAAATAAGATATGATTTAAATAGTTAGAGCTTACCGGGATTACCAAACTCTAACTATTTCCGATTCAAAAAAAATATTACTAATTGATAATTTAGAAGGAAGTAATTTATAAAGTGAAGAAGGTACACTTATATCTGCTAAATATAATTGTTTTATATATTTTTTAATCTCTTCTTTCTGCATGCCTTTTTTAGGTAATGCTAATGTTAAAACAGCATCAGCAAAAAATGCGGGCTTCATCGCTTTACAAACGGATAAATCAATACCGGCGGGAACATCCAATGATAACTTTTTTACAGGCAGATCATTT
>DRJC01000286.1 GCA_011052365.1 Ignavibacteria bacterium | reverse complement strand
TTGTCAAAAGTAGAACTGCCTTTACCGTAAACATTAAAATCGAAACTTCTTGGTCTGGCAAGTTCTTTGTAGTTTGTATATTTACCTGTTGAAATTAACGGCTGAATAAATAACTGAAGACTTAGGTAAGGAGTAAACGTCCAGTTTAATCTTATTCTAGCCGAAAATGTTGTTTGATCAAGTTCACCGAAGACATAACGTTTGCCGAATGTATTTGTTGCAAATGGGTCAGTGTATGTGCCAATGTATTGGGCGCGATTGTCATTTTTATTATATCTCGGGGATAAACTTATAAATACATTTGATACCGGACGCAGTTCAATTCCGGTTCCAAAACTCCAACTTTTTGAACCGTCGGTTTGAGTATACAAAAAATAGTTCATCCTTAATACCCAGTTTTTTCTGCTGTCACTTCTAACATTCAGATTTACTTGATAGCCAGGTAAATTAATCATTAACGGACCGCCCCTGGTTGCCCTGTTGTTAAATGTTTTAGGATTATATACATAATTCCAATTAACAGAATAATAATTTAAAAATTGAATAAACCCACCATGAAAATATCCGTCGGAAGTTTTATTTCCATCAAAATCATACGACCTAAAAACAGCGCCGCCTACTTCAATATATCTATAAAAGTCGGTCGGTTTTGTCCATCTATATCCCCCGCCAAAATGTCCGTTTAATACATTTGTTCTCCTGAGAAATCCAAGATCGTTAACATCAAATTTGGGAGTTATAAAACCGAAAGCAGAATTGAATATAAAATTTCCCTTCTGCTTATTTAGATAAAACCTACCGGCAAAGCCTGTAAGAGAAGTTGCAGAGCTGTCAACACTTTCAAAATTAAAACCCGGTCTTTGAAAATAATGCTGTGAATTTTGCTGCACGCTTAAAATTCTCTTTGAGTTTCCTTTAATTGTGGACATACCAGCCCAACCGGTTAGAACCCAAGTTTTTGAATCATCCAGGAATGTCCATCCGTCAATTCCACCCGAAAATGCCGAAGAATTTATTTCGTCTCTAAGCCTGTTATCTCTAAACGACCTGCTTGCAAGAGTGGACATAAAACCCAATGCCTGTCTGCCTTCGTTAAATTCTTTCTGTGCCCTAAAAATTCCGTAATATGAAAGCGGTTCAACTTCCACACTCGATTTTTTCCCTGCTAAATCTATATTAGCAAATTCTCTTCTGGTAAGTGACTGTATTACGCCTACATTAAAATCCCCTATTTTACCTGTAAGTTTTGCGGCGCCTAAAATATGAGTTCCACTCGGCGGATCTACATAATCGTAACTCGGTAAGCTGCCCTGTGGAACCCTACCTATTCTTCTGCTATAGAAGAAATTGGGATTACTGAAATTAAAGTTCCAGTAATTAGACGCACCGCCTCTGCCGAAATTAAATATAGAGGAACCTTCAACAAAGAAAGGTCTTTTTTCCGGAAAGAATGTTTCAACATCACTTAGATTTATAACCGCCGGATCAATTTCTACCTGTCCGAAATCCGGGTTGACAGTTGCATTTAAAGTTAGATTAGAACCCAAACCGTATTTAAGATCTAAACCTGCACTGGATAGAAACGAAGAACCGTCATTAAACGGGTTGCCTTTTTCTTTTTGAGTAAAGGAAGATTTTGCTGTTACGTAAGGCAGAATTTCTAATTTGTTCTGCGGCTTAATATTGTTCAATCCTTGCAGCTCAACAAAATGAGAAACAAAGCCGCTCTCTGTTTTTGGAACGTAGGAAAGATAATCCGATTCGTTATTTCTTGAAATATTTCTTTTAAAATTTATTCCCCAAATATTATGTTTGCTAAGTTTAAAACGCATTTGTGAAAAAGGAATTCTCATTTCTGCAGTCCATCCTTTATCGTCAACATTTATCTTCCCTTTCCAAACGGCATTCCAGGAACCATCGTTCCAGTCATCGTTAAACAAAACTCCGTCTTTTATTGTACCCGCTGCTGTTAAACCAAAATAGTAACCGCTTCGTTTATCGTTATACGGATCAAAGAAAACAACAAATTGGTCTGAATTGGAATTATTATCTTTGCGTACAAGCCTGGCTACTATTGAATCAGGAGAGGAATCATACATTCTTGCACCTATATAAATTGCATCATTGTCGTATAAAACTCTAACAACGGTTTTTTCCGTAGCAGGTTTTCCTTCATCAGGGTTCCTTTGAGTAAACCCTGTAATTACATTAGACGTTTTCCACATCTTTTCATTTAGCTTACCGTCAATTACTATAGGCTGTGTTATTCGAAATGCGGATACTTTTGTTTGTCTAAGTTTTTTGTCTGAACCTTTTTGTCCCGGTATTATCAATGGGGACGAAAATATAAGTAATAACAGTATAATTTTTTTCATAATCTTTTTAATTTTATTTCTAAAAATGTAATTGTTATTTCAAGTAAGTATTCAATTATTTATAACCGGTTAAATAAATTGATGCTTGAACATAACTGCTGATAGAACCTCACCATTTAATACACAACTAATAGGACGAATAAGCTGCGAAAAGGTTACGGACTAAAGAGCAAGAACTTGATGATTGGTTATATATTTACTTGGATGAAAATATTCACCGGCTTTTTCTGGGGTAGAAAATATTTTTTGTGTTTATCTATTTAATTTCAATATTTCTATTTTGCCGGCTGAAGCTTTTAAAAATATTTTATTCTTCCCTTTTTTTAACTTATAAACAGCTTTTATTACTTTTTTGCTACTTATGACCTTGTAAATTATTGATGGAAAGTCGGATGTAATCCATTCTTTTTTGTTATTATTTTCAATCGACCATCTATTTAACTTAACAACTGCAATTACAGTAGCATTTGCATCAGGAGATAAATAGAGGGTTATATTACCTGAACCTGTCCTAACATCTGAATCATCTTTTCCCAAAGATGATAGAACCAGGCTTACATTACCTGCACCGGTTGAAATAGTAGCCCATTCCTTTGCATCATTCACAGATATATTACCCGCTCCGGTGGATATTGTTAACGACCCTTTTGAACCGTCAACTTGAACATTACCGCCGCCTGTTGATATATCTACGTTTTTACCGACACCGCCAATACTAACATTTCCTCCGCCTGTTGATATTGTTGCATTATCATTAACTGATTCAACTCTAATATTTCCGCCGGCTGTACTCAAATCCAGTTCGGAGCTTACACCTGCTAAAAATATATTTCCGCCGGCTGTACTTATTTTTGCCGTACCTGTAATATATCCGATTTTAAAATTCCCTCCGGCAGAAGTTAATTCAGCATTTCCGTTAATTGCCTTTGTTTTAATATCGCCGCCGGCTGTTATTAAATTTACATCGCCTTTAACTTTACCAATTTTTATGTTACCACCGGAAGTCTTTGCTTTTATTTTACCGGTTAAATTTCCGTCAACTAATAAATTACCGCCAAAGGTGTTTATATTTATGTTAAATACGGAAGGGACTGAAATTTCAAGATCGACTCCCTTTTCATAAGAAGATGATCGAACATTTATCGTATTATTATTTTGCGATAATGTTAGTGCCTTCAGATTATCTTCTCTATCATTGCCCTTTACGGTAACCCGGACAATATCTTTTTGCCAGGTGCTAACATAAATATTACCCGATACTATATTAACTACTAATTTTCCGTCTTTTTTTACATTAAATGATTTGGACTTTTTGCCCGGTGAATTGATTTCTGCTTTTAACGTTAACGATAATATTGAAACGAACAACAGAAATAAATAGAATATATTTGATTTTTTCATCTTTATTTTTCCTCTAAAACTTTTTGAACCGTTAATTTAACGTAGTTGTTTTTATCTGTGTATAGTTTCTTTCTCAATTGTTTTAAATCATTCTGAAGTAGAAGTCCTTTGTTAACAGCTTCGGCAAGTTTATTAATTGCCCCGATTCGCATTGCGGAGTTTTTGTCATTCATTAAAACAAAAAGTAATGCTTGCTTTACTTCTTTATCTAACTGTAACGAACTAAGAAACTTTAATGCTTCCATTCTTACACCGGGATTTTGATCATATTTAACCACGGTAATAATTGCTTGTTTAACTTCATCATCAAATTGAGTGCTTTTATCATTCTTAATTAAATTGATAGTATTTAATCTTGTCCCCGGGTTTTTATCCTCAAGCATTGAGTACTTAAGAATATTTTGAATGTTTTTATCCTTGATATTTCCTTTAACAGTAACAGGTTTAACGGCTTCAAAACTTACCTGTAT